>NZ_JAUBRP010000028.1:0-81408 GCF_036701935.1 Microcoleus sp. M2_D5
GTCACTTTTATCAACGTGGCCTCAGAGCTGCAACCTTGCTCCGGCAAGGTTCCTAGCTATATTTGTCACCCCCCCAGGTCATTAAATCTATGACTGTTGCCATTTTTCCTGCCAACTGCCCTTTGGGTATATCTTCCAGGCTTTTTAGCTTGCCAAACAATGCTTCGAGAGTTGAGCTATCTATTATCCAAATTTTAGAAAATTTAGTCAAGGTAAATTGAATGCTTTCTGGTAGAGGTCTTTGGTTTCTCTGATACCAAGTAGTTCTTAAACTTGGTTATAAATTTTTGAATACTCCCTCAAATAATGTGGCAGGAAAACTTAAAAATCTTTGAGACATTGCTTGTTGAGTGACTGTCGTGGGTTGGCACCACAAAAAACCTGATCTTGCCAACATTCTTGTGAGTTCTGTCACTCCAGCTACGTCTCGCCACAGCAAGGTTAATACTGCTGCTACTATCAACGGTAGGTTAAGAATTCTACCTCGTAAACCGAGTTGGCGGTAGTAATTTTCTTGTGAGGTGATGACTGTGTTAATAATGCCGATAGTTGCGAAGCAATTGCCTCATCTTCCACCATCGGTTTTGTTGTTCTTTTGGCGTGGTCACTGTTGGTTTTTTGACTTTTAGCGATATTTACTGACTTACACAATTGCTCAATTATTTGTCAATTATATCGTTTGATAATACCAATACGGTGCAACTACGATCGCTGGCCCCGACGCTGCCGTGCGCTGGCGGTGCAACTATAATCGATCGCCTGCCCGCAATGCCTGTTGAGCGAACAACTTATTAATAATGATAATCGCTGCCGGTGGGAGAGTCAGCCAACGGCTGACTCTTCCCCCTTACCCCTTGTTTGATTATAATTATTCAATTATATTTATACACAAAGAGGTATTGACAAAATCTACTCCTTTTTAACTTGTTACCAATGAGCTTGACTAGGGAGATTGCTGGAATTGCGCCGCAGTTGGAGTGGATGTGTTGCCGTAGAAGTGCGACACTCGTAACTTTACGCGATCGATCGGGTTCAATTTCGGGGTCGAAGCTGCCCTGGCGACTGTCAATCAAATCGGCCCAGGGCAGGCTTTGAGTTTCGGCTGGCAATTTTTTCACTAAGTCTTCGACGCGGCCGATCGGTCTGGCGGGGACGCCGGCCACTATATCGCCCTGGGCGACATCTTTGGCGACGACGGCACCGGCGGCGACGATCGCATTGGGGCCGATGGTGACGTTGCGAAGGACGATCGCATTGAAGCCGATAAATAGGTTGTCGCGGATATCTATCTTGCCTACGGCCTCTAGTTTAAGGTTGTAAGCCCGATCGAGCATGGCGATCGAGCCGTCGTGGCCGATCGCGGTACAAGAGGAGAAGTGAACATTGTTGCCGATGCGGACGTAGGCGGGATCTCCAAAGACCGTATTGAGCCCGATGCTGCAATTTTCGCCTAGCGCTTACAAGTTGCCGTGGCGGCGGAGAAATTCTGTGTATTCTTTGGAACCAGGGTTACAGAATTGGATGTAAAGGCCGCGGAACTTGCAGTAACGCATCGCAAGATGGCGGATAATTTTTTGCAATATTGATCTAAGCATTTTCCGGGTTTTTGGTAGATTGAAGAATCTTGGCAGGAATACCTACTGCTGTTTTGCCTGCGGGAATATCTGATAAAACTACAGCATTAGCACCGATATTTACGTCGTCTCCCAAGTTTACTTTTCCGAGGATTTTTGCACCAGCGCCGACGTTAACCCGATCGCCCAATTGAGGGGATTCCAGCGGTTTGTCCAAATAGCGGTTTCCCAACGTTACACCTTGGCGGATAATGCAGTCGTCGCCGATCGTACAATATCCGTGAATAATAATAGCGTTTTGATGTTCAATCACCACGCGACGACCGAGCTTCACAGTGTAAGGCAAGTCTATCCCGTAACTATTGCGGACTTTTCGGTAGAGTGCTCGATAAATAATGCTCAAAGGAGCTCGCAGTAATTTCGGTTCTACCTGCATTCTCCAGACGCCAAAACGCTGCACTGCTACGGCGCGAAATCCCGGTTTTGTCCAATCTCGACCATGAGCAATCCAGTCTTCTTTAATTTGCTGCCACAGTCCCAGGCCGGGGTCTTCTACTTGATTTTCACTGGTGATTAAGTTTTGCTCAGTTACCATAAGCTCTAATTCACATTATTTATTGTTTACTCTATTGCTAGATGCCGACGATATTAATGGGTCTATCAGGTTTGTGAGGAAGGAGCAATCCGGTTTTCTCGATCGAGAATACTAATTCCTCGGCTGCATCATAAAATATTTTGCTTGCCTAGGTTAACCTGGTTTAGTTGGCTTTGACCGATTTACCAACTCCCTTTAAAAGTTTTTAGATTTTTCAATCTTACCCCCCTTAAAAAATACACTATTTAATACAAAATCTCTCAGCAATTGTGGTGGATCGCCATCGGGTTTGCCTTGAAGTACGCGACGCACCCTCCAGGCTGCAAAACCCGAAGCCCAGGATACATCAGTTAATGCTGTGTAAACCAAGCCGTAGTTTTTGATAAAGTACCTGCGCCGGGAATCAAACCAATAGGTAGGCAGCCGCTTGGCGGGCTTTTTGGTGTCAGTGATGCCTGAGCTTTGGCCGACTAAGTGCACAACGCGACTTTCAGGTACGTACCAGCAACTCCAGCCAGCTTTGTTCGCTTGCAGACAAAAGTCCATTTCTTCGCAGTACATGAAATAAGCTTCATCCATCAAGCCAATCTTTTCAAATACTTCGCGACGGACGATCATGCTGGCTCCAGCTACCCAATCAGTTTGACAGGTTTCTTGGGAAATCGGAGGCGCTGCGGCCCAGTTGGCTAATAACTTGGATATAAAGCCTGTCCGCCAACCAAAATCGAGTTCTGTCAAGATGTTGTGAAACCGAAAAGCTGACTCCTGGGGGGTGCCGTCGGGGTCTTCCAAGCGGCTCCCGGCGATGCCGGCTTCGGGATGAGTGTCCATGAAATCGACGAGGGCTTTTAAGGCACCGGGGCGAACTATGGTGTCTGGGTTGAGCAGCAGGAAGTAAGGGGGAGGATTGGTGGATTGGAGGGCGGGACGGATCAGGGCGTTGTTGCCGAAGGCAAATCCGCCGTTGCGCTCTAGGGGAACGAAGGATGCCCATTCATTCCAGCCTTCTTTTGCGATCGCGCTGCTAATTTCTTCGACGGAGCGATCGCCTGAAGCATTGTCGCCAACTACAACTCGCATACCGGGCAGCGATTGAACTTCGCTAACTAGAGAGCGCAAGCAGTCAATTGTCAAACTAGAGGTTCGGTAGTTAACAATGACAACCAGCAGTGGATAGGGGTGATTGGACTCGCTGGCTTTCGACATAAGTACCGTTGTTTGTTTAACAACTTTTTAGCTCAAGTTGTACCCATCTGGCAAGCTGGAGCGATCGCCCGGAGTACAGGTATCGCCTAAGTAGATGAGTCGGAAAATACACAAGTAGTCAAAAGCGAGGGTCACTCAGTGAAACGAAGCAATCCCAAAGCTTCTGACAGCTTTACATTCCTTTACACAGCCGGGTTTATTTGCGCCTACCTACTTACTTTTTTGATTGCTCCAACATACTTGACAAAAGCTGCCACCGCTGCCGGTGCATTTCTTCGTGAGTCAGGCTGCGAGCCTGTTTCAGACCTGCCATGCCCATATTTTGAAGTAGGTTCAAGTTTTCTCCCGACTGTTTGAGCAAGTTTGCTAAATCAACTGGGTCATTGCAATTACCGATCGAGCCTGTGATGCCGTTTTCGATGCAGTCGCGGAGTCCGGCTGTGTTGTTTGCCAGTACAGGTACGGCCTGGGAATAAGCATCGTATACTATTCTGGGCTGTTCGTCTGAGGTGCTGGGAACCACAACAGCATGATATTGTTGCAGCCGGCTGAAGAATTCTCTCCCGTAAGGAATAGTTCCCAAAACTTCGATCTGTACCGATTTTTGCATTGCCTTGCTGGCTGCTTGGCAGTTGCTTAACAGTTCGCCTTCACCTAGTATGTCCAGCTTGACGGCAATGTTTTCCTCGTCCAAGATTTTCATTGCTTCTAGGAGAACTAACAGACCTTTCTGTGGATGCAATCTGCCGGCAAATAGAATTTTTAGTTGTTTGGGCGTGGCTGACAGTTTTTCCTGCCATATTTTAGTCGCCTCTGCTTCCGAAATAATATTTTCTTCATCTATCCACGAAGCGTGAATTATGTGACTTTTTTTGTGTCGTTTTTTTAATAAACTTTGCTGATATTCTCCTTGTGTAAAGATTGTCAAATCGGCGCTGTTGATGCACCAGCGATTCAATGTTTCGTATATGTAAGCTTGAATTTTGGCTTTAATGCTGGCAGGGGTTCCCGGCAGCAGCCGCCACGGTGCGGATTCGACTATGAGCAGGTATGGTTTCCGCTGTATCACGACTATTGGCGTCACTAACCATGCCATCGGAATCGGCCAGCCTGCTACGCCGCTGTGTACGATATCGGAAGATGCGATCGCGCCCCAAAGCTGGGCAACCGTTGCCGGCAGCATAAATATTCCTTTGGCCAAGCTATTTGGGGAGGGAAGGTCAATAAATTTAGCATCAGCAAATGATGTTTCCGAATCCACCTCTATGGTATTTTCGGGGGGGGTTTCTTGCACGCACGGAGATGCTAGCGTGAATTTTTTCAAATACTTAAAATGTTGGGTTAGGTCTTTAGCCCACATTAAATCGAGATACCTGCTGCCTTTGGAGTCGCGGAAGGATGCGATGTTGAGGACTAGCAGGTAGCGCTTGTCTATGGGCATCAAAGTCGGTTCTTTGGCCCCATCTTCTGTGATATTTAACGAGTTGGAGTCCATAAAATACACTAGGATTGAATGCGATATATCTATTTTAATGCCACTTTAGCCAGTTTTTAGTATTAATTGACACCCTAAACACGCAATCATATCCCCAAAGAATACTGAAGTCCATATTAAATCTCCCCAATCTGGGTCAATACTCCGCACAGTTTTTGGAACTATACTACAAGCCTTACAGGGCAAGCAGCATAAAACAGTCGAATTAAATGCCGCGTCAGGGGTAGAGATGACATTGATTTAATTATTTACGCTAGCCTCAAAGTCAAGTGAGAATAAGCCATTGGGCAATAGAAAAAGTGTCCGGACTCTTGCTGGATCAAAGTCGATACTGCCTGTAGGCTTGACTGGCAGCTCGGTGCAGCAGCGAATGTCGGTAAACTAACCCCTTAGCGTCATCAGAATAGCCCCCGCCAATCACGCAGGCAACGGGATAGCCGCCAGCCAAACACGCCATCAAAACTTGCATTTCTCGGCGAAATAAGCCCGTATCAGTTAAAGCTAATTTTCCCAGTTTGTCACCGTGATGAGGGTCTACTCCAGCATCGTATAAAACTAAGTCTGGCTTGACATATGAAAGCAAATCTGGTAAGAATTTATCCAATGTTTGTAAATATTGGTCGTCCTCCATACCCACAGGCAAAGGTACATCTAAATCGCTTTTTTGTTTAGTGCCGGGAAAATTGACTTCGCAGTGCATCGAGAAAGTAAAAACACTGCTGTCATCTTGAAATATTACGGCGGTTCCGTCTCCTTGGTGGACATCTAAATCGACAATTAAAACTTTGCGAACTAAACCATTTTTTTGCAAGACGCGAGAGGCGATCGCCAAATCATTAAAAATACAAAAACCAGACCCAAAAGCAGGGAAGGCGTGATGAGTTCCGCCTGCAGTATTGCAAGCCAAACCGTAGTCTAAAGCGAGTTTTGCAGTTAGTACAGTTCCTGCAACCGCAGTGCAAGTGCGGTTAGCCAGGGCCCGACTCCAAGGCAGACCAATTCGCCGAGTCGCTTTGTTATCGAGCGTCCCGTTGCAGTAAGCTTGAACATAGGAGTGGTCGTGGACTAATTCAATCCATTCTTGAGGGGGAAGTTCGGGAGCGTGAAATTGCGATTTATCTGCTACCCCGTCCGCGAGCAGCATCTGGTAAAGCATCCGAAACTTTGCCATCGGGAACCGGTGATCCGGTGGCAGGGGTGCAACGTAATCTTCGTGGTAAATAATTGGTAAGTCCATTAAAATTATTGTATAACGAATGAATCTCCAATTGAGCGCCTGCAATCTCAAATTTAAATTCGCTGGAGAACCTGTATATGCAACAACTAAAAACAGTCTGGCAGTCCGGCAGCACCGACCCCGAAAATGCTGACAATCTCGATAATATCCGTCAGTGGTGGGGAAACCTGAACGGGAAAGAAATTAGCTGGGTAGAGCGACTGATTCCGCAAATCGGCGGTTTGAGCGAAATTCACTGGCACCCCCAGCGTTTTGACGAAACATTTGTGATAGTCAATCCAGAAATTCGGGAGGAAACTCTCTATTGGTACAAACCCAATTCTCCTGTCCAGCGTAACAACACTGTTGACAAATTAGAACTTGACAATTTGCAACAGCAATTGTACATCTATCCTCAGTTGGAATCGGAACTGGTAATTCGGGTAGGAATTCCCGAAGTTAAATATCAAACACTTGAATTAAACAATCCCGAAGTCGCCTTGGCTGAAGATAATCTGCTGGTGCTGTGGGAATCAGATCTAGAACTAGAAATTAAAATTTACTTTAGCAAGGAAAATATTGCTAAACTTAAGGAATTGCTTGCCTATAAAAGTCCGAAAAAATAGTTTATACGGTAGGCTTTGGGTGCGGGGTGGATTGCTATTATATACTCTTAGTTACCTATAAATATCTTAAGAGTCAGGGGTCGGTGGGTCAAAACCGAGGTTTTTTCACAGCCATACTTTGTTGCAGCGACAAGAGTAAAAAAAACGGTTTCTTCACCTCGTGGTATGTCCATGTGTGTATCTGTGCTAAAACCCTTTGAACCTGCGAGCAAAATGTCCAGAAAGTTGTGTTCTCCTCCGGGCCATTTTAATGCTAAAGTCAAGCAAAAAACTGTCCTGGGCGAATCAACCGGGTTGTACGAAAATACTTTGTCGCAGCCATTGAACAAAGTTAAGAGACGCGGTTGCTTTGGTCTGGATTGCCTAAGCGATGATTGTTTTTCAGCAGAGTTAATTTCTACAGCAAATCAGGCGATTTATTTTGACAATAAAATGTAGTTAAGTCCGGTTATTTTGAGTAAAAAATTAAGAGAAGCAACCAATAAATTTAAAAAATAGAAGGTGCGTTAGTTGATGGCTAATATCAATCTAAATTTAATCCTCTATGTGCTGAGTTTGAAAATGTTTAATAAATAATGATGACCGGAAGAAATCGCTAAATTTATTAAATCATCAATCTGCTGCTAGCAATAAAAAAATCACAATGACCAGACAAAAAATGATATTTGACAAAGAAGGTATTCACATTTTAATTATTGACGATCAGCCCCACAACCTGCGGTTTATATCAAATATATTGACGAAAGAAGGGTATAAAGTTCAGCGGGCTATTTCTGGAGAAATGGCGGTTAATGCTAATTTAGCCGTTCTCCCAGACTTGATTTTGCTAGATATTGCTATGCCCAAAATGAACGGATATGAAGTCTGTGCCAGACTGAAATCCAACGAAAAAACTAAGGAAATTCCGGTTATTTTTTTGAGTGTTTTTGAGGAAACTTTTCACAAAGTCAAAGCTTTTGAAGTCGGCGGTGTTGACTACATTACTAAGCCTTTTCAAGTGGAAGAAGTTTTAGTGCGGATCGAAAGTCAATTGACTATACAACAGCTATCAAAACAATTAAAACAGCAGAATGCCCAACTGCAACAAGAGGTAGAATTTCGCAAGCGAACAGAACAATCACTCCGGGAAAGCAAAGCGCGGTTGCAAAAATTGGCGGTCAATATACCGGGAGTTCTTTATCAATTTATACAAAAGCCCGATGGAAGTTTCAAATTTGAATATATTAGTTATGCTTGTCGGGAAATTTACGAATTAGAGTGTGAGGAAATATTAAGAAATCCCTACTTGTGCTTCGATCAAAATCATCCAGACGATCGACAATATCTGGATGAAAAAATTGCGGCGAGCGCTCGAAGTTTAGAACCTTTTGCCTTTGAATGGCGGATTGTTACGCCGTCGGGTAAACTCAAATGGCTGCAATCTAATTCTCGACCAGAAATGCGCGATAATGGCGATATTGTTTGGTATGGCGTACTTTTTGATATCAGCGATCGCAAGCACGCAGAAATAGAAATGGCTGGAGCTAAAGCTGCTTTAGAACGGCAAGTTCAGCGAGAATTGCTGATTGCAAAAATAACTCAAGAACTTCGATCGAGCTTGCAGCCAGAGCAAATATTTCAAATAGCTGCAACTCAAATAGGTCAGGCATTCTGCGCCAATCGCTGTTTGATTCATACTTACGTTACTACCCCCCAAGTCGATATTCCTCTGGCGGCAGAGTATCTCGAAGCCGAGTGCGAATCTATTTGGAACGTACCCATTCCAATTTGGGGCAATCCTCACGTCGTACAAATGATGATACAAGATACGGCGATCGCCTCCAACAATGTTTATTCAGACCCTCTGTTGCAAGCTGTTCAACCGATTTGCCAGAAGGTTGGGTTAAAATCGATGCTGGCAATTCGCACTTCCTACCAAGGCCGGGCCAACGGTGCTATCTGTTTGCACCAGTGCGATCGTTACCGGGAATGGACTTCCGAGGAAATCGACTTATTAGAAGCTGTGGCTGCTCAAGTAGGGCTCGCTATCGCTCAAGCTAAACTGATCGATCGAGAAAAAAACCGACTTGTGCAGCTCGATCGGCAAAATAAACTGCTGCAAGCAGAAATTCGCACCCGCATCTGCGCTGAGCAAGCTCTGCAAGAATCTGAAACAGAATTGCGGGCAATTTTTGCCGCCATGACTGACACAGTTTTAGTGAGAAATGCAGAAGGGCGCTGCATCAAAATTGCCCCGACAGCATCAACGAATTTGGTGAAACCTCCCAGCGAAATGATTAACAAAACCGTCCACGAAGTCTTGCCGAAACCGGTAGCTGATTTAGTATTAAATGCCATCCAACAAGCTCTAAAAACGAAGCAAACCATGAATGTTGAATATAGCTTTCAAATCGGAGAGCGCGAAGTTTGCCTCGACGCTAAAGTTTCTCCGCTTACTCATGATTCAGTGATTATCGTGGCGCGAGATATTAGCGTTCGCAAACAAACAGAATCCGCACTCAGAGAAAGCCAGCACTTCATTCAAGCGATCGCCGATTCCAATCCCAACCTATTGTACGTTTACGATGTAATTGAACAGCGGAATGTTTATGCCAACCGACAAATTTCGACGATGATCGGATATACCGCCCAAGAAATACAAGATATGGGTACAGCAATGATGCCAATTCTGCTCAACTCCGACGATTTGCCAAATTTTTTTGAAAGCATCCAAAAAGTAGATCGAGCCAAAGACGGTGAAGTCATTGAATGTCAATACCGAATGAAACACAAAAACGGTGAATGGCGGTGGATGCACAGTTGGGATACAGTATTTCTCAGAACAGCCGACGGTAAACCAAAACAAATTCTCGGCACTGCTAATGACATCACAGACCGCAAATTAGCCGAAGAAAAACTGCTAGAGTCCCAACAAAGAATCTCATTTTTATTGCAGCAAACGCCGATCGCGGTTATCGAGTTAAACCTCAATTTTGAAATTATTACTTGGAATCCCGCAGCCGTTGCTATTTTTGGCTACAGCGAGCAAGAAGCGATTGGTCGAGTTGCCTCCGATTTAATCGTACCTGAAAGCTATCAACCGCAATTATCTGAGATTTCCCATCACGACTTGAATGCCAAATCCAGCGGCACTACTGAAAATCTGACCAAAGACGGCAGAATTATCATCTGCGAGTGGTACAATACTCAGCTAATTGACGATAACGGTACAGCGATCGGCATTGCTTTAATGGCTCTAGATATTACCGAACGCAAGCAAGCAGAAACCGAACTGCAAGAAAGTGCTTTACGGCAAAGAGCGATCGCCCGCATCATTGAAAGAATGCGGCAGACTTTAGATATCCGAGAAATTTTTCACGCCACAACGCGAGAATTGCGCCAAACCATGAAGTGCGATCGAGTCGCTATTTACCGTTTCAATCCAGACTGGAGTGGCGAATTTGTAGCCGAATCCCTTGACAGCAAGTGGGTTTCTTTCATCCAAGCACAGGAGTTCGATTCTAACCTTACTGAAGGCGCTTTAGACAGCGAACTTTGCCTCGTAAAAAAATTAGATAGTGTCTCACCAGAAGTCCACGATACCTATTTGCAACAAACCCAAGGCGGAGCCTACAGCAGAGGTAAAACTTACCTTTGTGTCCCAGATATTTACAAGCAAGGTTTCGATAATTGTTACATCCAATTGCTTGAAAAATTTCAAGCTAAATCCTACATTATTGTACCAATTTTTTCCGGCAAAAAGCTCTGGGGATTGCTAGCATCCTATCAAAATTCTGCTCCCCGCCAGTGGAGTGAAGCAGAAATCAACGTTGCAGTTGATGTAGGTACTCAGCTAGGAGTAGCATTACAGCAAGCGGAACTGCTCGCCCGCACTCAAAGGCAGTCCATGGAACTGATTAAATCTAAAGAAAACGCCGAAGTTGCCAACCGCGCCAAAAGCCAATTTCTAGCTTCCATGAGCCACGAACTCCGCACGCCTCTCAACGCCATTCTCGGTTTTTCCCAAGTCATGGCCCGCAACAGTTCTATCACGGAAGAACAAAAAGAATACATAGAAATTATTAACCGCAGCGGCGAACATTTGCTGGAACTCATCAATGATGTTTTGTCAATGTCCAAAATAGAAGCAGGTCAAATTACTATCAATCCCAGCCGCTTCAATCTCTACGACTTTCTCAACATTCTCAAAGAAATGCTGCAACTAAAAGCCAACTCAAAAGGTTTGCACCTAATATTTGAAAATGCAGATAATTTGCCGCAGTACATTCAAACAGATGAAGCTAAATTGCGGCAAGTTTTAATTAACTTGGTCGGCAATGCAATTAAATTTACTAAACAGGGAACCGTTACTTTGCGCGTCAGCAGCCACGCTGAAAAAGGCGCCATAGAAGAAAACAAATCCCAATTGAATTTTGAAATTGCAGACACGGGACCCGGCATTTCTCCCTCAGAAATTTTCACATTATTTAAGCCGTTCGTACAAACCGAAACGGGTCGAAAATCCATGCAGGGAACTGGTCTGGGGTTGCCGATCAGCCAACAATTTGTCCGAATTATGGGAGGTGATATTGCGGTTGAAAGTAAACTCGGTCAAGGCACAATTTTTAGATTTAATATCTTGGTTAACTTAGTAACACAAAGTGATGAACAAGAAAAACCGCCGATTAAACAAGTTATTGGTTTAGAAGCAGGACAAGAAAATTATCGAATATTAATAGTTGAAGATGTAGCGGAAAATCGCCAACTGCTGCTTAAGCTGCTAGTACCCCTGGGATTTGAAGTCCGGGAAGCAACTAACGGTCAAGAAGCAATTGCTTTGCATTCAACTTGGAAGCCGCACTTGATATTAATGGATATGCTGATGCCCGTGATGGATGGGTATGAAGCGACAAGAGAAATTAAGAAAACTCTAGAAGGTAGAGAAACAATAATTATTGCCTTGACTGCCAGTGCTTTTGACGAGCAGCGACAAATAATTTTGTCTGCTGGTTGTAATGATTTGATCTGTAAACCGTTTCGGGAAGAGGTACTTTTTGAAAAGATAGCGCATCACCTCAACCTGCGTTATATTTATGAGAAAGAAAACTTATCTACTTCTTTTTCAACACCGACGCTGCTTAAAAGTTTGACCACCGAGGATTTGAGTGTAATGCCCACAGACTGGGTGGTCGAGTTGCACCGAGCAGCACTTTGTGTTGACGACAACCGCATCCTCGATCTGATCGAGCAAATTCCCGAAACTGAGGCAAATCTCGCTAACGCTTTAACAGATTTAGTCGATAATTTTCGGATAGATATCATTATCGATTTAACTCAATTATATTATGATGAACGACCATCCATTATCAGCGACTCGTAAAGACATTCTGATCGTTGACGATATGCCGGATAATTTGCGACTTTTATCCACTATGCTGACATCTTACGGGTATCATGTCAGGAAGGCTATTAACGGACAATTGGCTTTGCAAGGGGCACAAATATCTCCTCCGGATCTAATTTTACTAGATATTAATATGCCGCAAATGAACGGGTATGAAGTTTGCGAGCAGTTAAAGTTAAGCGACAAAACTCAAGATATTCCGGTAATTTTTATTAGTGCGCTAGATGACGTGCTGGAAAAAGTTAAAGCTTTTCAAGTAGGAGGAGTGGATTATATTACTAAACCGTTTCAAGTAGAAGAAGTCTTAGCCCGCGTCCAAAACCAACTTTCTCTTCGTTCTCTGCAATCCAAACTGCAACTGCAAGCTAAGGAACTGCACGATCGCAATTCGAGATTGCAGGAAGAAATCGCAGAACGGCAGCAGGCTGAAGAATCAATCCGGTTTTTGCTGGAAACTACGCGGGCGATCGGCGAAGCTGTAGACTTTCACTCAGCTTTAGAAGTAATTTTGCACCAAGTGGGCGAAACAATCGGATGGGATGTAGGAGAAGCTTGGATTCCCGATGCAGGAGGAACTGTGCTGCAATCTGCCCGGGGCTGGTATGCGAGCAACCCCAGCCTGGAATCGTTCCGTACCCAAAGCGAACAACTGACATTTCCTATGAATATAGGACTACCGGGACGAGTTTGGGCCTCCAAACAACCGGAATGGGTAGAAGATGTTTCCAGGGGCTACCCGCATTTTTTCCGAAGTCAAATAGCACTAGAACTCGGATTCAAAGCTGGTTTTGGGATACCGATTTTGGTAGGCGATGAAGTATTGGCAGTGCTAGTTTTCTTTAAAATTTCATCTGGTCGGAAAGACGCGCAATTTATTGACATTTTTAATGCAGTCGGCACTCAATTAGGTTCTTTAATTCAGCGCAAACAAGCAGAAGAATTACTGCGTGTTGCTGAAGAAAGATATCACAGCATTGTAGAAAATGCGATGGAAGGCATTTTTCAAAGCACGCCTTCAGGAGGCTATCTCAGCGCTAATCCAGCTTTGGCAAAATTGTACGGTTACGACTCGCCAGAAGAACTGATGTCCGAGATTAAAAATATTGCTCAGCAACTGTACGTTGACCCGGAACGCCGCCGCGAATTTGTGGCTGCTATGGATGCTGAAAATGCCGTTTCGGGGTTTGAATCTATGGTATGCCGCAAAGACGGGCGCCGGATTTGGGTGTCAGAAAATGTTCGGGCTGTTCGAGATTCAAAAGGTGAGCTGCTCTACTATGAGGGTACTGTTTCTGACATTACCGAGCGCAAATTAGCGCAAGAAGCGCTAAAAGTTCAACAAGAACAAAGCGAGAAGTTGCTGTTAAATATTTTACCCAAACCAATCGCAGAACGCTTGAAGGCAGAGCAAAGCACGATCGCCGACAGTTTTGCCCAAGTAAGTGTTTTATTCGCTGATATTGTTGGCTTTACTGAGTTGTCTGCTAGAATGTCTCCCACGGAGTTGGTAAAGCGCTTGAACGTAATTTTTTCGCACTTCGACCAGTTAGCTGAAAAGTACGGTGTGGAGAAAATTAAGACTATTGGGGATGCTTACATGGTAGTTGGGGGATTGCCTACGCCGAGACAGGATCACGCCGAGGCGATCGCCCAAATGGCCCTGGGAATGCAGGAAAAAATAGCAAAGTTGTGCGCCGAGACAGGGGAAAAACTGGCAATTCGCGTCGGCATCAATTCCGGGCCGGTGGTTGCGGGAGTGATTGGCGTGAGCAAGTTTACGTATGATTTGTGGGGAGATACGGTGAATGTGGCGGCGAGGATGGAAGCTACGGGTTTTGCAGGCAGCATTCAAGTTACTGATGTTACTTATGAGCTTTTGAAAGATAAGTATATGTTTGAGAGGCGAGGCGTGATTCCGGTAAAAGGTAAGGGGAATATGATGACTTATTGGTTGTTAGGAAAAAAGTAAAAATTGGGAATCTGGAAGGAAGAAGGAAGTTCGGCAACGGATTTTGTAACGGATGTAACGGATGTAAAGGATAGAGGGAAGAAGGAAGAAGGAAGAAGGAGCAAGAAAGAAGGAAGATACTGTAGGTTGGGTTGAGGAAAGAAACCCAACACCGGTGCATCTCACATTTGTAAATGTATACGAGATAATAATGGTTTCAGACGCTGTTATTGGTATTTCTGCAAAACTGAAATGCACCCGCCAAACAGGGCATTGGGAATTGGGAATTGGGCATTGGGCATTAATCTTCCTTCTTCCTTCTGCTATGATGAAAGAAGTTAACGAAACTTTACATAATAGCCGTGACTGCACAACAATTAGTATCTGCAACCAGCTTTGAAAAATTAATTTGGACTTGGAAAGGTCACAAAATCCAATATACCGTCCAAGGAACAGGCCGCCCTCTGATCTTGATTCACGGATTTGGGGCTTCGATCGGACATTGGCGGCAAAATATCCCCGCACTGGCGGCCGGCGGCTATCGCGTGTTTGCGCTGGACTTGCTGGGATTCGGTGCTTCCGCCAAACCAGCCCTAGATTACACTCTGGAATTGTGGGAAGAATTGCTGACTGATTTCTGGGCGGATCTGGTACTAGAACCGGCGGTATTTGTGGGGAATTCGATCGGCGCTTTGCTGAGTTTGATGGTAGTCGCCAACCATCCAGAAATATCAGCCGGCGGTGTCTTAATTAACTGTGCAGGCGGACTCAACCACCGGCCAGACGAGCTAAATTTCCCGCTGCGAGTAGTGATGGGGACTTTTACTAAATTAGTTCGATCGCCCCTGATCGGCCCCTTTATGTTCAACAACATCCGCCAAAAACACCGCATCCGCAACACCCTGCGCCAAGTCTACGGGAACCGCGAAGCCATCACCGATGAACTCGTAGAACTCCTGCACGCCCCCTCCTGCGATCCCGGAGCTCAACAAGTGTTTGCCTCGATTCTCACAGCCCCTCCAGGCCCTCAACCGTCAGAATTGCTCCCAAAGGTCGATCGTCCGTTATTGGTACTTTGGGGCGCCGACGACCCCTGGACGCCCATCGCCGGCAGCCAGATTTATCAACAATTGGCCGCCAACGATAAACCAGTGAAATTTGTTTCAATTCCCAACACAGGCCACTGTCCCCACGACGAGCGGCCGAGTCAAGTCAACGCTCTGATTTTGGACTGGCTGCTGGAAGTGAAGTGAAATTTTTCCGATCGAGGCAATGCTTGGGCGATCGACCAAAACCCTTGCATTGCAAGACTTTTGCCTCGCTCCACCGCACCGTCACGGCGGCACCAGCCGACTCAAAAAACAATTTTTGGAAAAAGTATTGACACAATTTACTGAGTCAGCTATATTGATGGACGTGTGAGGAGCGAACCAGAAGAAGCACCGAGACGAAACACGGCCAGTCGTCGGTGCTTTTTCTGTTGGAACCCATTTTTAAGAGTTTGAAATTATCTATAAATTCACATCCAGAATATCTGTAAGCCCGCCCCGCTTTCTTCCATTTTTCCTTCTCGTTTTTAGCGTCTTCGCGGTTCGTTAAATAAATATTCTGATGTTGCAAAAAAAGTAAGGAATGAGAATTAAATAACTTTCACTCTTGAAAGTGGGATGGGCCTGAAAGCCCGTCCAAAAAAGACGGGCTTTCAGGCCCATCCCACAATAACAATTAAAATTGTAAGTTATTTAATTCGCGATCCTAAGTGACTGCACTTGATCTCGAAAAATCCGAAAGTGTGGATTTCTTATATCATCAAAATTTGATTGCATGAAACTCAAAACTAAAGAGTTATATAATAAATTGTCGCTGGGTCGGGGCGGGTCGATCGAGATTTTTTCCAAATGCCGCTAAACCCGCCCCTGCGGTATTTGTGCTGCAAATATCAGCCGCCCAAAACAAATTGTTCGATCGCAGCCGCCACCCCATCTTCCTCCACATCCGGCGCCACCCAATCAGCAGCAGCCTTCACGCCATCAGGAGCATTGCCCATCGCCACGCCAACACCCGCGTAGGCAATCATTTCCACATCATTAAAATTGTCGCCGATCGCCATCACATTTGCCGCCTGCAAACCCAAAAGTTCCTCCGCTAAATACTGCACCGCATCTCCCTTATTCGCCACAGGATGCGTAGCTTCAAAAAAAGTAGCAACGGATCGAGTCAAATAAAGCTCCGCAGGCGTGTAGCGCTGCCGCATACTGCTGAGCAAGCCGTCGAGTACCCCCGGATTCTCGCACAATGCCAAAACTTTCGTCGGTTCCCCCGGAAGATCTCGCCGCAAATCTTTAATCACCATTGGTTCAATGCCCGATCGTTCGGCATAAATTCGGGTAGCTGCGGTAATTTCCGGCACGTAAAGTTGGTCGTCAATGTAGAAATGGATCGAAAGCAGCGGTCGCAAATGCGGTTCTTCAAAATAATCTAACAGTTGCAGAGCAGTTTGTTTCGACAGCGGCAAGTGCCGCAGCCGTTTTTGAGTAGCGTGATCTTGAATCCACGCGCCCTGGTAGCAAATCAGTGGCAATGTTGAGCCGATGTCCGAGTGAAAACGCAAAGCTGATCGGTACATCCTGCCCGTAGCGACGGCCACTTTCACTCCCCGCGACTCGGCCGCCAAAATTGCCTGCTTGACTGGTTCTCGGATGTCATTTGACATACCTGCGATCGTGCCGTCTATATCCACTACCAGCAATTGAATGTCTGCGGTGCCAAAAGCGCGATCGGTCGCATTAGCTGGATTTGAGGCAGTTATATTCTGCATGATTTTTTTAGATTTTAGCTGTTGATTTGCACGCACCCGTTTATTTTGGCACTGGCGGGATAGCAAAGTGTGACTTCTGATTTTTTGAAGACTAAAATAATATATAGCAATCCTTGCAGGAGTCGTAAATTTTTGACCCCACCCCAACCCTCCCCGATGTCTTGGGGAGGGAGTAAGAAATTTACAAATGATGCGAAAATGGCTATAGATAACTAAATAAGCGACAAAAAAAGTATCGAGGAGGACTCTTTAGGAATGGATTTAGCTAAGCTATATAATAGTAGCCAGTTTACTGCCGTAAAAACCGCCCTCGACCGATGTGTATTTTCACTTACTTAATAATACTTGCGATCGAAAATAATGCAACTATAAGCCGACGCTCCCAACCTTTATATAATCAATGCTTCCCAATCTCAAATCTCAAATCTCAAATCTAAAATCTCAAATTGTATAACCGCATCTTTGAAATTACCCCCAACTATCATGATTTTTCTTCCGGGATACCGCATTGATGGAGAACTTTATACAAACTCTCACACAGTTATTTATCGAGGTCTGCAGCTTGAGGAACAAAAACCCGTTATCCTCAAAACTCTCACCCCGGCATACCCTACCCCATCCCAAATATCCCAACTGCTGCACGAATCCGAAATTCTTAAAAATTTGAATTTGCCCGGAATAGTCAAGCTTTACAAAATAGAAACATACAATCACTTTCCGGTTTTAGTTTTAGAAGATTTTGGTGGGATTTCCCTAAAAGACTTTCTCAGCAACAACCAGCTAGAGTTACAACAATTTCTGCATATGGGCATCAAACTAGCAGAAACTCTTGGGCAACTCCACGAACACCACATTATCCATAAGGATATTAAACCCAGCAATATTATTGTCAATATCGAGACAGGAGATGTCAAGATTGCTGATTTTGCGATCGCCTCCCTGCTACCGGGCGAAAACCCCGCCCCCAGCCATCCCCATTTACTCGAAGGCACTCTCGCCTATATGTCTCCTGAACAAACGGGACGCATGAATCGGGCGATCGACTACCGCACCGATTTTTATTCTTTAGGCGTCACCTTTTATGAGATGCTTTGTGGCGAATTGCCTTTTCAGGCGATCGATCTCATGGAATTAGTACACTGCCATATTGCCAAAACGCCAGTTTCTCCTTGTCAAAACAGAAAGCAAAAAGTAGAAAGCACAAGCATCGAAGGCAGAATCGATCGAATAGGAACCAAGGAGATTCCTCAAGCCGTTTCCGATCTCGTCATGAAACTATTAGCAAAAACAGCCGAAGACAGGTATCAAAGTGCTTTCGGACTTTTGTACGACTTGGAAAATTGTCTCGATCAACTGCAAACTACAGGCGAAATTTCCCACATAACCCTCGGCGAGCAAGATCGGTCAAGTCACCTGCAAATTTCCCAAAAATTTTACGGGCGAGAAGCAGAAGTTAATCTGCTTCTCAGTATCTTCCAGCGTATGAGGCGGGGCAATACAGAAATCGTGCTGATTTCGGGTTCTGCGGGTGTGGGCAAATCCTCGTTAGTATATGAAGTTTACAAGCCGAGTCGGCAGGAAAATGGGTATTTTATTGACAGCAAATTTGAGCAATTTAAACGAGATATTCCTTACGCTTTTTTGCTCCAAGCTTTTCAAGATTTGTTGCGACAAATCTTCACACAAAATGCTGCCGAAATCTATGTTTGGAAAGAAAAAATTTTAAAAGCACTCGGTGGCAACTGCCAAGTAATTATTGAAGCTATTCCCGAAGTAGAACTGATTGTCGGGGCGCAGCCCCCCGTCCCAGATTTAGGAGCAAATGAATCTCAAAATCGCTTTAATTTAGTATTTCAAAACTTCATCCGCGTCTTTGCTCAAAAAGAACACCCCCTAGTAATTTTCCTGGATGACTTGCAGTGGGTCGATTCAGCATCTCTCAAGTTAATAGAACTGCTAGCAACTGACCTGGGCACTCAATATTTATTAATAATTGGAGCTTATAGAGAGCAGGAAGTAGATGCAAATCATCCCCTAATGCTGACCGCCCAAGCAATTAAAAAAGCAGGCGGCACTGTGAGCGCGATCGCCCTTTCGCCTTTAGATATAAGCAGCGTCAACCAATTTGTCGCCGATACTTTGAACTGCGCCCCCGAAAAATCCCTAAGTTTAGCAGAATTGCTTTTTCAAAAAACCGCTGGCAATCCCTTATTTTTAACTCAATTAATAAAATTTATTTACTCAAAAAGTTTGATTCAATTTAAACTTTTACCCTCCAATAATTTTGTCGAGCTAGCTGAACCTAACCTGTCGGGCTTAGCGCCACCAATCTCCGAGCAAATTGTGAAAAATTGCCAGATAACAGGGGAGTGGCAGTGGGATATCGAACAAATACAAGAAATGGGAATAACTGACAATGTTGTAGAATTAATGATAGACAACATTCAGAAACTTTCAGAGAATACCCAGGAACTGCTTAAATTAGCCGCTTGTATCGGGAACAAATTTGATTTGAAAACTCTCTCGACCATCGCCGAAAAACCTCTGGCTTCCGCAGCAACAGACCTCGGTGAGGCACTTCAGTCAGGTCTGATTTTAGTCGTCAATAACGCCTACAAAATTCCGATCGCACTAGCAGCAAGCACAAAAGTAACAGACACAATATCTAGAGACTTTACCGATAAATTTTCCCTACCAGTGGCTGATGTTTCTATCGCCACTTACAAATTTCTGCATGAGCGAGTGCAGCAAGCAACTTATGCTTTAATATCCGATTATCAAAAACAAGAAATTCATCTCAAAATCGGCAACTTTTTACTCCAAAATGCACCGCCAGAGCAATTAGAAGAGCAGATTTTTGATACCGTAAACCAACTCAATTCTGCAAAAAAAATCATCACCACCCAATTAGAACAATTTCAATTATGCCAATTAAATTTAATTGCTGGCCGCAAAGCAAAAGCAAGTGCCGCTTACCAACTTGCCCTAAAATATTTAACCGCAGGTATTGAACTGCTGTCCCCCGAAAGTTGGCAAACTGACTACGACTTGACTCTGGCACTCTACGAGTCAGCAGCAGAAGCTGCTTACCTCAATACCGACTTTGAACCAATGGAAAAATGGGCTAGAATTGTCTTGCAACACGCAAAAAATGAACTAGACAAAATCAAAGTGTTTGAAATCAGAATCATAGCTTGTGCGATGCAAACCCAACTCCAAGAATCGGTAAAAATTGGTCGGGAAGCACTAAAAATGTTAGGAATAAACTTTCCCGAATCGCCGATTCCCCTCCACATTCAGCAAGCACTCGCTCAAACAGCAGCTTATTTAACCGACAAAAAAATAGAAGATTTAATTAACTTGCCGGTGATGACAAATCCGCACAAATTAGCAGCTATGCGCGTGCTTTCCAGTATGTTTTCAGCTACATTTATAGTTGAACCTGTGCTGCTGCCCCTGATTGTGTGCGAGCAAGTTAATTTATCTATTAATTACGGAAACTCAACTTTTTCGGCCTTCGGTTATGCTAATTACGGAGCAATTTTAAAAGGAATAGTTATAGATATTGAATCGGGCGAGCTCTTTGGTCAATTAGCTTTAAAATTGAGCGATAAATTAAATGCTTTAGAATTTAAAAGCAAAACGCTTAATTTAGTAGCATTCATTTTGATGAACGGCAAGCATCACGTTAAAGACTCTTTGCCGCTATTAGAGGACGCCTATCAAAGCGCGCTAGAAAATGGGGATTTAGAATGTGTCGGATATGCAGCAGTAAATATTTGTCAGTCTTTGTATTTCATCGGTCAAGAATTGCCACAACTGGAACGGAGAATAGTAAGTTACAACCATTTGCTGTTTCAACTCAAGCAAGAAACTGTATTGACTTGGAATCAAATATATCTGCAAACTATTTTGCAATTGATGGGAAAATTGGAAAGCCCACACCTGGTATTAGGTGAAGCATACAGCGAAGAAAAATTGTTGTCGCTGCTGTTGAAAGCTAACGATCGGGTGGGATTACAGCATTTTTATTTGCAAAAACTAATACTAGCGTATTTATTTGGAGATACCGCTACAGCGCTAGAAAATGCAGCGCAAGCGGAAGTATATTTAGACGGTGTTGCAGGCTTTATTAATGTTTCTGAATATCAGTTTTACGATTCTCTCGCCCGCCTAGCAGCCTATCCATCTGCCACAAATGAGGAACAAGAAGAGCATATTTTTTACGCTGTCAGTAACCGAAAAAAACTGCAACGAAAAGCGCTTTATGCGCCCATGAATCTTCAACATAAATGCGACTTACTTACGGCAGAAAAAGCGCGGGTATTGGGGAATATTGTGATAGCAATGGAATATTACGATCGCGCAATTGAAGGAGCCCAAGAAAACGGATACATACAAGTACAAGCACTAGCAGCAGAATTGGCAGGAGCATTTTATCTATCCATAGGACGAGAAAAAAATTCTAAAACTTACTTGACAGAAGCGCGTTATTGCTATCAGCGCTGGGGAGCAACAGCCAAAGCAGCGCATTTAGAATCGAAATACTCGCACTTGCTCACTTCAAGCTCGATTTCAACTAATATTGAAACTCACAAATCTACCAGCAGCGCTTCCACTACGAAGGACAGTGCAGGCGTGCTAGACTTGACCACAGCAGTTAAAGCGTCGCAAACCTTAGCCGGGGAAATAGTTCTAGACAAACTGCTGGCAAAAATGATGAAAATTGTCATTGAAAATGCCGGGGGGCAAAGAGGCTTTTTAATACTAGAAAAAGAGGGTCAATGGGTGATTGAAGCATCAGGATGTGTAGATGTCGATCGCGTTGCTGTCATGCAATCAATTCCGATAGATTTTGTAGCCGACGATCGAGAAGTAACTTTGCTGGCAGTTGCAGTTGTCAATTACGTTGCCCGCACCCAGGAAAGTATAGTTTTAAACGATGCCAGCAGCGAAGGACAATTTACTCGCACACCCTATATAATGGCCGTTCAACCTAAATCAATTCTTTGCACTCCGTTAATTAATCAGGGGCAACTCACTGGCATTCTATATTTAGAAAATAATCTGACTGCAGGCGCTTTTACACAAGACAGGTTAGAAATATTAAAACTGCTGTCTTCTCAAATTTCTATATCCATCCAAAATGCCCAACTTTACGCCAACTTGCACCAATTCAATCAGAATCTCGAAAATTTAGTACAGCAGCGTACCTCCGAACTCTCCCAAACTTTAGAAGACTTAAAATCGGCTCAAAATAAACTGGTTGAATCGGAAAAAATGGCTGCCCTCGGAGGGTTGGTTGCAGGTGTTTCCCACGAAATCAATACTCCCATCGGCATCGGCATCACCGCCGCCTCCCTGCTTGCTGAAAAAGCCACAAAGTTTTTTGAGGTTTACAGTAACGGCAAAATAAAACGTTCCGAGTTAGAAAAGTTTCTGGATACCGCCATCCAAAGCAGTAATATGATCTTATCTAACCTCACGCGGGCTGCAGACTTGATTCACAGTTTTAAAGAAGTAGCTGTGGATCAGTCGAGCGAGTTAAAACGCACGTTTAATGTTAAAAACTATCTAGAGGAAATTTTGACATCCTTAAGTGCCAAACTCAAAAGAACTAAGCACAAAATAGAGATTAAGTGTGATGAAAATATTGTAGTGGACAGTTACCCCGGCGTAGTGTGTCAAATTGTGACAAATCTGGTGTTGAATTCCCTAATTCACGCCTACGATGGAGAAGACGCAGGAATTCTGGCTTTTGACTTCAAACTAGAGGGCGATCGGCTAATATTTGAATATGCCGATAACGGCAAAGGAATTGACCCAGAAAATCTCAGTAAAATTTTTGAACCGTTTTTTACCACCAAAAGAGGTCAGGGAGGCACGGGATTGGGACTGCACATTATTTATAACCTTGTTACTCAAAAATTAAAAGGCACAATTAGCTGTAAAAGTCAAGTAAATAAAGGCACAAGATTTATGATTGAATTTCCCGCGAAAATGAGCAGTTAGTTATTATACGGCCAACATGGATAGAAGTTTTATATAGGAGAACGATATATGTCAGAAGCTAGTAAAAACCTGTTGGCTGCAGGCGATGACGAATTAATCGCGACGGGCGACGATGAATTAATATTTTCCGAGGAAGACGAGGCGGAAGAAAAACCGCTAGAAGCAAGTTGGAAAATATTAATTGTAGATGATGAAATAGAAATTCATAATATTACTAAACTATCGTTAAATAATTTTATTTTTGAAGGTAAAAGCATAACATTTATCAGCGCTTACTCAGGAAAAGAAGCTAAAGAAATCATCCAAAAGAACTACGATATAGCATTGATTTTACTCGATGTAGTGATGGAAACAGAAGAAGCAGGATTAGAAGTAGTTAAGTACATCCGCGATATTTTAAATAATCAAGTAGTGCGAATTATTTTACGCACTGGACAGCCCGGGCAAGTACCAGAAGATGTAGTAATTGTCAGCTACGATATCAATGATTACAAAACCAAAACAGAACTTACTAACAAAAAATTATTTACCACAGTAGTCACCGCACTGAGAGCATTTAGATCGCTCAATCAAATCGAGTCCAGCAAAAGCGAACTCGAAAAAATTGCAGCCGCATCAGCCCGTTTTGTTCCCCGTGAATTCTTGAAATTTCTCAAAAGAGAAAGCATCGTTGATGCCAGACTAGGAGACTCTGTACAAGCAGAAATGACGATTATGTTTGCCGACATTCGCTCATTTACAAGTCTGTCAGAAAGTATGTCTCCCAGAGAAAACTTTGAATTTCTTAACTCTTACTTAAGCCGAGTTGGCCCCGTTATCCGCGAGTATAACGGTTTTATAGATAAATACATTGGTGACGGGATTATGGCTTTGTTTCCTAACAGGCCTGAAGATGCTGTGCAAGCAGCAATTGAGATGCAGCATCAAGTGAAGATTTATAACAGACACAGGCAAAACAGTGGCTATCAACCTATTTCGATAGGGATTGGCTTGCATACGGGGACTTTAATGTTAGGTACGATTGGCGAAGCGGAACGAATGGAAAGTACGGTGATTTCTGATGCTGTTAATTTAGCTTCCCGCGTGGAAGGATTGACAAAGCTTTATGGAGTTGCTATTGTAGCTAGCGTCCAAACCCTTTGTCGGATAGACGATCCTCAACATTACAAGTGCCGGTTTCTCGATCGCGTTCAAGTCAAAGGAAAACAAACACCTGTTGCGGTATTTGAAATTTACGATGGCGACTCGGCGACAATGATCGAACTAAAAGCACAAACTCAAACTTATTTTGAACAGGGAATTTTTTTTCACTACCAGCAGCAATTCGCGCAAGCAAGGCAAATGTTTCTGCGCGTCTTGCAAGTCAACAAGTATGATAAGGCAGCAGCTTTTTATGCAGAAAGGTGCGATATGTTGATGAAAAATGCAGTCATTATGACTCTGGAAGGAATAGAGATATAGGTAGTGGGGAATTGGGCATGGGGCATGGGGTATAGGGGCAGGGAGAATTGGGAATTTGGCTAAAAAGAATTAGGAAATGGGCATCAGCTAAGATACTGAACAGTGAACAGTGAACAGTGAACAGTGAACAGTGAACAGTGAACAGTGAACAAATAACTTAGGAATGAGAATTAAATAATTTCCACTCTTGAAAGTGGGATGGGCGTCGGGCCCGTTCTTTTTGGATGGGCGTCGGGCCCGTTCTTTTTGGACGGGCCCGACGCCCATCCCACAATAACAATTAAAATTGTAAGTTATTGAATTCGCGAGCCTTAATTTATGCGCTTCAAATCCCTTGATGTTTTTCGCGGAATTGCGATCGCCTCCATGATTCTAGTCAACAACCCCGGTAGTTGGGAACAGGTGTATCCACCGCTAAAACACGCAGAATGGCACGGCTGCACGCCGACAGATTTAGTATTTCCGTTTTTCTTGTTCATCGTTGGCTGCGCGATGTCTTTCTCGCTGTCTAAATATATTCAAAATTATCCAAAAACCGGAATAGAAACCTCAAAAGTTACACAAACAAAGGAAAAATCAGAATCCGCCAAAAACCCTCTTCCTTCTTCCTTATTCCTTATTCCTGCTTCAAATATTTACTGGCGAATTGCGCGCCGCGCCGCGATTCTATTTCTATTAGGATTGCTGCTAAATACATCTTCGATCGCCCTTGACGTACTTCTCAACAGCGCCCCGGTCGAAAACTTCGGTAAAATCCGCATCATGGGGGTATTGCAGCGCATCGGCTTAGCTTATTTCATCAGTGCGATCGCCATTCTCAACCTTTCCCCCCGCAATCAAAAACTGCTCGCTGTTGCCGTGCTTTTGGGCTATTGGGGCGCATTAACCGTATTTGCTGTAGGGGGGTACACTGCCGGCGAACTCACGCCAGAAGGAAATTTAGGAGGATATGTCGATCGGCTAATTCTCGGCAGCCAGCACCTGTACAAAGGCGGCCCCTTCGACCCCGAAGGATTGTTGAGTACCTTACCCGCAGTAGTCACAGTCCTGATCGGCTACTTTACAGGAGAGTGGCTGCGCGTGCAGCCAATCAAAACCCGCACCAGTATCAACTTAGCAATCTGCGGCCTCAGTTGCGCGGTAATCGGCCACTTGTGGGGATTTTTATTTCCGATCAACAAACAACTTTGGACAAGTTCCTATGTAGTTTTTACCGCTGGTTGGGCCTTGCTATTGCTAGCAGCTTGCTACGAAACAATTGAAGTGCGGGATTGGAAATGGGGGAGGCCGTTTGAAATCATGGGAGTGAATGCAATTTTCTTGTTTGTCGCTTCCGGTATAGTTGCCAGAATTCTCTTAAAAACTCATATCGGTACTGGTGCAAATGCTCCAACAACTTACACTTGGATTTATGAAAACTGGTTTTTGCCGTGGGCGGGGCCGCTGAATGGTTCTCTAGCATTTGCCGTGACTGCGGTATTATTTTGGTGGTTAATTTTGTATGGAATGTATCGCCGTGGTTGGGCGATTAAAATTTGAGAAGCAGGACTGAGGCACGGGGGCCAGAAACCGGGTTTTTTACGAGAAGACGGGTTACAGCCCACAAATTCGGTAAAAAACCCGGTTTCTTTAGTCGGAGTACGTCAGTCCTGAATACGGCCATACCTGATAATTCACCGATTAAAGTTTCAGCTTTGATAGAAAAGATTCATGCGGTGGAATTCCAGTGGGGATTTAGCGATGGAAACTAACAGATCGTTCGAGCAAAGTGATACCTGGAGTGAAGAAGATTGTCTTGATGTCACAACCTTTTCTTTGCAATACGCAGCTACTATCTTTCATAGCGACCCCGATATTTTGGGGGGAACTCCAGTCTTTATCGGTACTCGCGTCCCGATCGAGACTCTACTTGATTGTCTCGAAGCTGGTGATTCGGTCGAGGAATTTTTAGACCATTTTCCTAGTGTCAGCCGCGATCGAGCGATGGAAGTTCTGGCAATGATACGATCGCCACATAACAACATTTAACGTTTATTGATGTCCGCTGCCTCCACATCGATCGCCTGCAGGATCGGATTTCCGATCGCACCTCGGCCACAACTTCGACAAATTAACGCCCCAACCCCGCCCAGTTCAAGGATTTTGCCGATTTCTCGATCGCGCGCCACCCCTCCCTAACTATAAATGAACCCTAGTCGCTAAAATTAAAAAAAGATACGTAATAGGCAGGCAGGCGTCAATGATCCCAACAGTTATAGAACAATCCGGTCGCGGCGAACGCGCCTTTGACATTTACTCGCGACTCCTGCGCGATCGCATCGTCTTCTTGGGCCAACAGGTTGACTCAGACTTGGCTAACCTGATCGTTGCCCAATTGCTATTTTTAGACGCCGAAGACCCGGAGAAAGATATTTACCTCTATATCAACTCCCCTGGGGGTTCGGTAACAGCAGGTATGGGCATTTTTGACACGATGAACCACATCCGCCCCGACATTTGCACTATTTGTCTCGGTTTGGCAGCCAGTATGGGCGCTTTTCTGTTGAGTGCCGGCGCTAAAGGCAAGCGGATGAGTTTGCCTCACTCCCGGATTATGATCCACCAACCTCTAGGCGGAGCTCAAGGACAAGCAACCGATATTGAAATTCAGGCGAAAGAGATTTTGTACCACAAACGCCGCCTGAACGAACATCTTGCCAACCATACCGGTCAGCCGCTTTCCCGAATTGAAGAAGATACCGAACGGGATTTCTTCATGTCGGCTGAAGAAGCAAAGGACTACGGATTAGTCGATCAAGTGATCGATCGCCGTCCTTCCGCCAGCCGCCCGATCGCCGCTGTCGTCTAAATAAAAAGTTAAAAATCAAAAATGAGGAAATATTCTTCATTTTTGATTTTTAATTTTTAACGTTCAAAAGTAGCTCTTTAATGGATCAACGGGTGGCGAGAAACCGGGTTTTTTATCCTAATCTTGGGTTCTCAACCTTAATCTCTGTAAAAAACCCGGTTTCTTTAATCCGGGAGCAACGGGGGGCGAGAAACCGGGTTTTTTACCCTAATCTTGGGTTCTCAACCTTAATCTCTGTAAAAAACCCGTTTTCTTTAATCTAATAGCCTCCAGCGCCTTGTTTAGTTGCCGAATTCCTAGGGCAAAGATTCGAGATATTGCAGGAAGTCGAGCAATTCTACTTGATTTAAGAAATGGCGCGCTTCTTTGCCATAACCTTGTTTGAGATAATCTTTTCCTTGGTTGGCAGTCCAGCCCAGCCGCTGGATTTCCTCAGTGGTTCTGCTGTAGATTTCTAGATATTCTAGGAAATCTACTAACTCTTCACTAGAAAGCTCTCTCTGCGACGACTTGCCGTAATTGTGTTCCAGACACTGGGTTTCCTGTGGTTTTTTCCATCGCAGGCGTTTGAGGATGGCGTCTATTTGGGCGATCGTATCAGAATTATCCTCGATCGCATCGCTGGGAATTCCCACTGCGATCGGTTGCAATTCCCTGACTTCAGCCGCACCCTGCAGCAGTTCACTTTGGCTAGAACTCGGCATCTCCAGTTCCGCGATCGGTTCGCCGTAGCTAGAAGAAAGCCAAGCGTCTGAGTCTAACTGCTTTGGTACAAATCCAGTAGCCTCGACGCGATCGACCGTTGGCGGCAGCGGTTCCGGTACAGGTGCGATCGGCTCTTCATTTAATTTCGTTTCAGTCTTGACAAAATTGCTTTTATGTGATTCAGGCAATTTGTCAGCAACAGGCATTTCTAGAACCGGAAGAGGAACACTTGTCGGCCCAACCGGAACCGGAACAGCAGGAGGAGGGGGAGGGGGAACAGCAGCAACCGGAGCAACAGCAGCAGGAGGTGGAACAGCAGCAACCGGAGCAACCGGAGCAACCGGAGCCGGATCGACACTCGCGATCGCACGATCGGGCGCAGCCGATCCAAGAACCGCGATCGCTCGCAACCGGGCGCGGTCTTCAGCATCCTCAACAGACTCAGCAGCAGACATAGCCGTAGCCAGAGTTTGGCCGTCAACCTGAACCAGACAGCGAACAACAAACTTACCGTGATGAACAGTCAGCAACTCACAGATTAACTGTCCAGCGGGATAAAGGGCGCGAAATTCAGCAAACATAATTTTTTGACCCCGAAACCAGAAGGGGCTTATGACTTAAGTGTAGTACAGCGAGAGAGAAAACAATTTTATGAAAGCACCTATTCAACATACAATAAATTAAAGGTGAGTCATCCGCGCAACCTTACACGCCACTAAACCCCATCCCACATCCAGCGGTTTAAGCTAACAAGCACCGGGCGTCATTTCTACCTATAAGAGATGACACAGCAACTAAGCAAAAGTAGTAAAAGTATCCGGTTTGCCTACCTGCACTTTCTACCGCACAGATTGCTCCCGACCCGCTCGTTGCACCTCTGTCCGCAAGGGCCGATCGCGTGCAAAAAACAGGGGCATCGCAGCGGCGAGCTACTAGCAATTTTGCCTCGATCCGGTAAGTTCTTTGCTAAAGCAAGAAGCAAGAGGCACTTCAAAAGGAAGAAGGAACAACGCAGAAGGAAACAAGGCAGAAGGCAGAAATGCACATTTTCTCCCTCTCCATCCCTCCATCGGCTCATCCTCGACTCAAGCCGTTGCTTTCAGTATCGAGCCATCTTTTAAGAACCGACAGGGGCTTTCTAATTCGCGAAGTGCTCGGCGCTGCTGACCTAAAAGCAAACAAACCAACGCTAAAAAATTGTATTGGGGAATAGCGTGCGGGACTGTTTTCTGCACCGTCAGCAGTCAGTTCAAGACAGACAGCAGACAGTTAGCACCAAGCCGGTGTCGGGAGAGAATCTCAAAAAAACCTCGCGATGAAACAAGGTGGCTGTGCTCGCGTCTCCACCTATCAACCCGCGCATTTGTTGGGAAGCAGGCACTGCGAGGGCCCGAGGGGGTGCGGCTGATTTCGCCAAAATTAGACTAATTGCTGGAAACAAGAGGATCGATCGCTACATGGAATTTTCTATCGCTGCACTGCTGGCAAATTTTACAGAAGACAAATTAGTGGCCCCAAAAGCATTGGAGAAAAAACTCGACTGCAACGACGCCACCAGTCAACTCAAACTTCAAATCGCATTAGAAGCTCTAGAGAAAATTGGCATATTAGTCAAAGACAAAGGCCGCTATCGCCGAGTAGCTGAAGACGACGTAGTAGAAGCAAAACTGCGCTGTTCGAGCAAAGGATTTTGCTTTGCAATTCAAGACGCCGAAGGCTCAGAAGACGTTTACGTGCGGGAAAGTCACCTCTCGACAGCTTGGAACGGCGATCGAGTCTTAGTCAAAATCATCAAAGAAGGCAGCCGCCGCCGCTCGCCCGAAGGCGAAGTCATGCTCATCCTCGAACGCGCCAACCCCTCGGTACTAGCGCGAGTCAAGCAAACCGCCAGCCCCACCGGCCGCGTCAGCTACAGAGCCATCCCCCTGGACGATCGCCTCTTGTTTGAACTAGACTTGCTCGCAAACGGCACAAATCTCCAAGAGGCGATCGACCACCTAGTACACGTCGAAGTCAAACGCTACCCCCTCGGCACCCACCGCCCAGTCGGCAAAGTAGTACAGGTACTCGGTTCCGACGCCGAAGCCGCTGACGACCTCGACATCGTATGCTGCAAACACGACTTACCGCGATCGTTCCCCGCCGCCGTCATCAAAGCAGCCGAAAACTTGCCCAGCAAAGTCAAAAAAACCGACATCAAAAAACGCCTAGATTTGCGTAACATTCTGACGGTTAGCTTCAGCAAAAACGAACCGGGAACAACCAACAGCGAAAACGATGCCCCTCAAGCCCCGGAGGAAAATCTCTCCGAAGGAGGAGGCGAAAACGAGTTCGATCCGACATCATTTTTGTCCGATCCGCCAGTAGAACGCGCATTGTCGATCGAAACCCTGAAGCCCGGCCGCTGGCAAATAGGAATCCACATCAGCGACGCCGCCGAGTACGTGCAGCCAGAAACCCCCCTAGACCGCGAAGCCCGCAAGCGAGGCACCGCCGCCCATCTGGGAGAAAAAATCATCGCCGTACTGCCAGAAACCCTCAACGAGCGCTGCTCCCTGCTGCCAGACAGCGAACGGCTGGCCTTCAGCATACTGCTCACCCTAGACGAATCAGGAGAACTCCTAGAATACGAGATTCAAGCCAGCGTCATTCAAATTGACTACCACCTCACCTACGAGCAAGCTCAAGCAATTCTCGAACCAGGCGATGCCGAAGAGCACCCTTTATCCTCCGCCCTCCGTCCTTTCCTAGATCAAATCGGGGCCGCCTCACAGGCTGCCAGACAGACAAGGCTCAAGCGAGGAGCTTTTGAACTAAATTTGCCCGATGCTAACTCTCATTTCGACGACGAAGGCGAATTAGGAGCTTTTGCAACGGCTCCCCCCGCCCAGTCGGCTGTCTCCGAGTTGGTGGTACTCGCCAACCAAGCCGTCGCCGCCCACCTGCAAGCCTTGGGAGTCCCAGCAATCTACCGCGTCCAGCCGATGCCAGATCCGGCAGACATTCAAGAGTTCATCAAACTCTCCAACAACCTCGGAGGCGAACTGTATCTCGAAACCGAAGAAGAAGTTTTGCCCTTGGACTTTCAGCGATTTACCCAGCAGTTTGCCGGCCTGAAGTCTGAAAGAGTTCTCACCTACCTGCTAGAAGACACCATGAAGCCCGCTGTTTACAGCACCACTCCCAAGCCGCACTTCGGTTTGGGGCTGTCAGAGGGTTACACGCGCTGCACTTCGCCGCTTTCCCGCTACGCCGATTTGCTGGTGCTGCGGGTGTTGCAGGCTGTGTTCGAGCAAGGCCGCAGCAGCCGAACAACACGGGCTAAGGAAAAAGTTGACTTGCACCATTCCTCCTGTCACGGTCAAATTACTTGGAACGTTCTCCCCCCAGATTTGCACCACGAATTTGAGACAGAGTTCGCATCGGTAGTAGTACACCTAACGGAACGCGAAAGAGTTGCTGAGGATGCCGAAAGCGATTTGCAGGGATTGAAGAAAACCGGATTGATGAAAGAACGCACCGGCCAAACTTTCCAAGGTTTGATTACAGGCGTGCAGTCTTACGGTTTCTTTGTGGAAATTGAGGTGCGGCCGCCGGATAGCGACATTTTGCGAGTTGAGGGACTGGTACACGTTTCTTCGCTCAAGGATGACTGGTACGAATATCGATCGCGCCAGCAAACTCTGGTGGGCCGCAAAAACCGCAATCAGTACCGTTTGGGCGATCGGGTAGAAGTTCAAGTCAAGAGTGTGGATTACTACCGCCAGCAAATTGATTTAGTTGCAGTTGGCGGCGGCAGTCAAGCTTTTGATGATGATGAATAATCTGTTGACCGTTGACAGTTGACAGTTAACTTTTATCAATACTTAGTTGTCATTGTCTGGCAACTAAGTATTGAGAAGGCGGCGACCAACTATACTCAGCAATCATCAAAAAATAATTAACGACTAATATCAAATCCGATAGCATCGTCGGGCGTCAAATCCCGTCAAAAGTAAACAATCACGGACGGTGCAACCGAAATTAATCGAATTTATCTGCGTTAATCTGTGTTAATCTGCCCTCATCTGCGGTAAAAAAAAGAGAATGTATTAACCGCCCCGGACAAGGGATGGACGCTGATTCACGCAGATGAATAGAATTGAGATAGGAAGAATTCTGATGCTATAAAAATTGATCTCACAACTAATTACTAACAACAGTCAACCGTAAACTAACAAATAACTAATGACGAATAACTACCCCCTAATTGTAGGAGTGACTGGAGCATCGGGACTGATTTATGCGGTGCGAACTCTGAAGTTTCTCTTGGAAGCCGATCGCGCGATCGAACTGGTAGCCTCGAAATCTACTTACATGGTTTGGCAAAGCGAACAGAACACCCGAATGCCCGCAGAACCGACGCTACAAGAGGAATTCTGGCGGGAACAAGCAGGAGTAGCCACAATGGGTAAACTTCGGTGTCATCCTTGGCAAGATGTCGGTGCTAATATTGCTAGTGGCTCTTTTCGTACCCAAGGGATGATGATTATTCCCTGTAGCATGAGTACGCTGGGGAAATTGGCGGCTGGGTTGAGTTCGGATTTGCTCGAAAGAGCGGCCGACGTTCAGCTCAAGGAAGGGCGAAAATTGGTACTCGTGCCTCGCGAAACGCCTTTTAGCTTGATTCACCTGCGGAATTTGACTACCTTGGCAGAAGCTGGAGCTAGAATTGTACCAGCGATTCCTGCTTGGTATCACAATCCGCAAACTATTGAAGATTTGGTAGACTTTGTGGTGGCTCGCGCTTTAGACCAGTTGGGGATTGATTGCGTTCCTCTCAAACGCTGGAAGGAAGAGGAGTAATAATTAGTCATTAGTCATTAGTCATTGGTCATTAGTTATTAGTTATTAGTGATTTACAAATTACAAATTAAATTTTGATATGCGACCTGTTTTTTTGCTAGTAATTGTGGTGGGGCTAACTATTTTTGCCCTGCAAAATGTGGAGCCGGCTTTATCGCTGGTGTTTTTGGGAGTTCGATCGCCTGCTGTGCCCTTATCTATCTGGATTTTGCTGAGCATGGCGGTGGGAGCTCTCACATCTTTATTGATTTCTGGTTTGCTGGCTTTTTCAAATTACCTATCTCCAACGGGAGACCGCACCGGCAGATCCAGTCGCAGCGGTCCCGATACTTTCCCAGAGGACAGGAGAACACCTTACACGCCACCTCCCCCTCCTAGAAAACAGGGAATTGACCCGGATCAGAATAGGGAAAATAGCCAAACTCAGGCTGCTGGTTCCTATCGAACTGAGTACGGCACGTCGGCGGGTTACAGTGCCCGGACTTTCCAGCAAGAAACTCCGAACCCCGATAGGGCGAAGGATTACGCTCAACCGGGGACTTATGCAGCGGAAGACGATGAGGACGATTGGGTCTCAGATGGCTCAAAATCGCGTTCTCAAGGGGGTGATGACGATTGGGGGGACGATCGCGATTTTCCCGATCGACCGCAGGTAAATGATGTTCCACCGGCAAATCCGAGGGCTTACGAAGCTCAGCAGGAACCGAAAAGCAAGTCTTGGGCTGGCTCAGTATATTCTTACGGCTATCGAGATCCGAGCCAGTCTGGGGTGGGGCAAACTGAGGCTGTATACGATGCGGAGTATCGAGTGCTGATTCCTCTGGAAGGGCAGATTCCTAAACCCGCTGATGAAACACCAATAAATCCTCTTGCAGAAGCAGATGAGGATTGGGGATTGGATGAGGGTGATGAGTTTGATGACGATGATGGCCTCAGTGGCAGATCGATTAACCTGAAAAAATAGAAAAATATCGGAGGATTTGGCAGTGGATGGGTTGAGGGGAGTAAATATCTATCTTGTCGGGATGATGGGTGCGGGGAAAACAACGGTGGGGCGGATTTTGGCAAAAAAATTAAAATACCGTTTTTTTGATACTGATGAACTAATTGTTCGAGTTGCTAATCAGTCAATTGCTGAGATTTTCGATCGAGAAGGGGAAGAGGCTTTTCGGGAACTAGAAAGTAAAGTGCTTGGGGAGTTGTCTGCGTATCAAAATTCGGTCGTGGCTACGGGCGGCGGCATTGTGGCGCGATCGATGAATTGGGGTTATTTGCACTACGGTATAGTGGTTTGGCTGGATGTGCCTGTAGATCAATTGTACGATCGACTGCGTTCGGACACCGCTCGACCCCTACTGCAGGAGGGGGAGATCAAATCTAAACTGCAAAGCCTTTTGAACCAGCGAGAGCGTTTCTACACTCAAGCAGATGTCCGAGTCTGTGCTGGTGTGGGCGAAAGGCCTGAAGCAGTGGCGACTAGGGCGATCGAGGAAATCCAAAAGGTTATCAAACCAGAAACCGAGCCCGATCTCAATTGATACATTCACAAACCGAGTTTCTAAGAAAATAACAGGTTTCTGAGGACTTTTGATACCAGTTCAAAAAAATAATGCAACCCTACGCAAGCTCCAAACCACCACATTTATCAGTCATTCCCCAAATCTAAAATCTAAAATCTAAAATGGTATGACTTGGGTGAAAATACTGGTTTTTGTCTGAGTGTGTCCGTTTAACCACCCCATATTTTGCAATCCACCGGGTTTGAGTGGATGTGATGCGTAACTTTTATAAGTAGGAGGATGTGGTGAGGCGGAGATTTTATACAATAACTAATGGCAGACTCATCTGATTCGTTAAAGTCGGCTATTGAGTTTTCCCTAAAAATAAAATGGCCCCACCGCTGAAGGGCTGTAGGGCGCAAGGACAGTTAAACGCTAACTTGATTGTCGGGAAATTTAGCATCAATGATACTCTGCTATGTGACGATTTTACGATCGTCCATTCACTCATCAACTCTCCCGTATCAAAAAATGTAACCCAGCACCGATCGAATTTAACCTGCTCTATTCTAAAAACAATACCTCATGCATTCTGACTAGCAGCTCCCAAAAGCTGCTTTTTTATTGGGATAAGTTTTTGGCTGCGGGACTTGCGGCCTCTTGGCAATAACATTTTGAGCAACAGTCGCTACAGTTCAATACTGCCCTAGGGGTTTTCATTTCCACCCTAGGTTCGCGGGTAATTGGTAATTGGTAATTAGTAATTGGGAATTAGTGACGCGCAACGGGGAATCGGCAATTGAGATGCTTTAGCTCACCAAGCGGGAAAACTGCTATGATTACATCGCGGAACGGGGAATTAATCCGGGGGTGGGGGATTGAAAAAAAATAAGCTGTATTTATTGATGAGCCATCTGATAGTTTTTGGCTAAATATCCGTTGCGAGTTATAGAATTTGGTTGGATGAATTTCCCCTTCCTCATTAAGAGAATACGAGCCGGCCTGTTTTTAACCAAAACTCGATCGCTCCGCCCAACCCCACACCTGTTAAAGAAATGGTAGCTAATACCGCAAAAGCCCGCCAATTTTTCCAACCAGATATTTGAATATCGAGTCTTGCCAAAGCTCCGGCTGAAATCAAGAGTAAACAAGTAGCAAAAAGGTGCATCCAAGCAATAACGACTACTGCTACAAAAGCTCCTAAAATTATAGAAATAAAAGCACCCATATCACTCGAAAACCACCGCAGGATTAATGCTTTTATGTCTTTCAACGGGAACGAGAAGGCGGCAGCCAACACTAGAATTGAAGCTATGGCTAGAAACCAAGTCAGGTGCGGGGGAACATCAAACTCAGATAATTTCCAGCCAAAAGTGAAATAAGTAACAAAAAGTAGAGTTAGGGAAACCCAAGAGTTTTTTTTCATCCAATGGCACAATTAGGAGAACCAGGCAAAAAAAAGATGATGCTCCCGATGAGTTTGTACAGGGCCTAGAGGTTAGTAGAAATAGCTTGCACCGGACAAGTAGGGATGCACTGCTCGCAAACGATACAGCGCGATCGAGCAAAACTTAGTTTAAAGCTTTCTCGGTCAAGGGTCAAGGCTTCTGTCGGGCAAACCCCCGTACACAAACCGCAGTCAACGCAGATATCTTCGTCTATGAGTATTTCCCGACTGGCTAGGGAAACGCCGATGTTTTGCGATCGCATCCAGTCGATCGCGGCTTCTAGTTGGTCGATGTCCCCTGATAACTCTAGCACCAGTTTGCCCACTTGATTCGGAGCCACCTGAGCGCGGATAATGTTGGCTGCCACATTAAAATCCTTTGCCAGTCGATAGGTGACAGGCATTTGGATCGATCGTTGGGGAAACGTCAGTGTTACCCGTTTTTTCACCCTGCAAGTCCTCGGTAATTTACAAACAATCTTTGTTATCTTATGTTTTAGCGCACTTAATCTAATTACTGCCTTTATCACAAATTTTTATGAAATGGGTCTGATTATCTCAAAATGTGGTATAATCTGAATCTATTATTTAAAATAAAAACATAGAAATCAAAGCGCAATTTATTTTATGACCCAGAATTCCCCCAAGTCAACTGTCGTCCCCGCAGCCAAAAATCCAGAAACAAAAGTCGCCACGCGCCTCAGAAACTTATTGATCGTGTTAACAGCGATCGCCCTTTCAATATCCATCTTCTTCGGGCTGCAAACCCAAACGCCGTCAAGCAGTCTCACCGACATGGCAAAAGCTTCAACGCCATTAGAAACTGCTTTGATAAATGGCAAACCGACACTCATGGAATTTTATGCTAATTGGTGCGGTAGCTGTCAGGCAATGGCTAAGGATCTGAGCGAAATCAAACAGAAATACGCCGAACCGATGAATTTTGTGATGCTGAATGTAGACAATGACAAATGGCTGCCAGAAATCACAAAATATCGAGTAGATGGCATTCCGCACTTTGTCTATTTGAACGATAAAGGCAGCGCGGTTGCTGAAACGATGGGCGAAATGCCGCGCAGTATTATGGAAGCTAACTTAGAAGCTTTAATTGCAGGAAAACCTCTGCCACACGCCCAAGCAGGCGGTCAAGTTTCTAATTTTACTCCCCCCACAGGGCCTGTGAAAACAAGTAGCTCCGACCCCCGCGCCCACGGCTCTCAAGTACAGTAAAAGAAGGAAGTTCGGCAACGGATTCTGTAACGGATGTAACGGATGTCAGGAAGAAGGAAGAAGGAAGAAGGAATAAAGAAGAGGGAAAAGGGAAGAAGACTTTAGGAACAGGCTTTCCGGCCTGTTCCACAACAAATAAACTTTCTTGTGGAACAGGCCGGAAAGCCTGTTCCTGATGGCGATAACTTACAGAGATTCAAAAGCCGATCGCAATTTCTGCCAATCTGCATTGTGGGCGATAGAATACCTCTAAAGAAATATTCACAAAAACTTTTGGGAATATTTATTAAGATTTATTATACTCCTCGTAAGGTGCGTCAGTAGATATTCTCTCACCGCCTAGAAAAATTCAAGACTGACGCACCCTACTAGAATTAGTCTGAATGACGGGGCCGACTCTTCAATCTAAAATCTAAAATCTAAAATCTAAAATCGAATGACTCCTGACAAAACCGGATTCAGTATTAGCGCGACCGCGATTCGTCGCCACATCGGCACCCTCATGCTGACACTTGCTATCATAATCGTGGGCCTTTTCTACATCACCCAACTGCCCGTTGACTTGCTACCCTCCATCACCTATCCCCGCATCGGCGTGCGCTTAAACGCCCCAGGCGTATCCCCAGAAGTAGCAATAGACGAAGTTACCCGCCCCCTCGAACAAGGGCTGTCCGCCACTGAAGGCGTCATGCAAGTTTTCTCCCGCACTCGCGAAGGACAAGTCAGCGTCGATTTATTCTTCAGACCGGGGGGAAACATCGACCAGGCCCTCAACGACGCCACCGCCGCTGTCAACCGCATCCGCAACCGACTTCCCGATACAGTTGAATCGCCCACTCTGTTCAAAGTTGACCCTTCCCAGCAGCCCATTTACGAATTTGCCCTCACTTCCGACTCCTTGCAAGGAGTTGATTTGCGCGTATTTGCCGACGAAGAATTATCCAGAGAACTAAACGTAATTCCTGGAATCGCAGCAATTGACGTTGCCGGGGGCGTGCAAGAAGAAATTCAAGTAAATATTGACTTAAATCGCTTGCAATCTTTAGGCGTCAGTATTTCCGACGTTTTATCAGCGCTTGAATCCCGGAACCTCGACACTTCCGGCGGGCGACTGCGGCAAGAAGGAGGGGAACCTTTAACCCGTACCGTCGGGCGATTTCAGAACGCGAAAGAAATTCAGGCAATTTCTTTTCAAGCATCGGGTTCCAATCCGCCAAAACGAGTTTTTTTGCGCGATTTTGCTCAGGTAATTGACGGTACAGAAGAAGAGCGAGTTAAAGTATTTCTCAATCAGAAATCTGCCGTAAAAATTAGCATTCAAAAGCAGCCAGACGCGAATACAATTTCAGTTGTAGATGGCATCAAAAAGCGGCTAGAAGAATTAAAAGAGTCCGGGGTTATTCCCGAAGGCACGACTATCGTCAATACCTTCGACGAGTCTAAGTTCATCCGCGATTCTATTAGTAACGTCGTATTTTCGGGTTTAACAGGGGCTGTTTTAGCGGGGGCATCTGTATTGTTGTTCCTCGCTTCTCTTCGCCAAACTTTGATTATTGTCATAGCCATTCCCCTCGCAACTTTAATGGCGATTATCCTGATGGGAGTTTTTGGCCTATCTCTGAACGTTTTCAGTTTGGGTGGTTTGGCGCTGGGTGTGGGAATTGTGGTCGATAACTCGATCGTCATGCTGGAGAATATTGTCGAAGGAACCAGCAATAAAAACAGTGCCAACGGCAAGCAGCCCTTAAGTAACAAGCAGTTGATGCAGCAAGCAGAAAAAAGCAGCCAAGAATTAGAATCAGCTTTATTTGCTTCCACCATCACTAACTTAGTTGCCGTACTGCCATTTTTGCTCATCGGCGGCTTAGTTTCCTTACTTTTCAACGAATTAATTCTCACCATCACCTTTTCTGTCGCCGCCTCTCTGATTGTCGGATTGACAGTTGTACCGATGATGGCTTCTCGACTGCTAGCGCTGCGGGTATCCAGCGGTTTGAGCAACTTTTGGCCGCTGCGGGCATTCGATCGAGCTTTTACCAATGCTACCGCCGGCTACGGGAAATTTTTATCGGGAGTAGTGCGGTGGCGGTTGATTATCATTGCAGTAGCGATTATTGGATTGGGTGGCGGCAGTTGGCTGATGGCAGGTCAAATTCCCCAGGAAATATTGCCCAGAATTAATACCGGTCAAGCGAGATTGTTTGCTTTGTTTCCTGCCGGCACAAATTTGGCAACCAACCAAAGAATCATGGCAGAAGCTGATAAAATTATCCTCAGCCAACCAGAAACTCAATACACTTTGACGACGGTGGGCGGGCTGTTGTTCGGCAACAATACGGTGGAGAATTTGCTGCGCGGCGGCTGCAACATTACGCTGAAACCGGGCACCAATACATTGGATTTTGTGCAGCGAGTTACGAAAGAATTGAATACAAAAATAGATTTGCCCAAAAATACTCGTTTGCGCCTGAATCCAGAAAATGTGCGGGGTTTGGTTTTAACTAATTCGCCAGTGCGGGGCGCTGAAGTTGATGTCCTGCTTCAGGGCGAAAACGAACAAATATTGCAGCAAACTGGCCGCGAGATATTGGCAACTTTGGATCAGAAGGTAAATTTAGCTACTTTTCGCCCGGATGGAGACCCGCAGCAAACGGAAGTGCAGATTCGCCCCAACTGGGAACAAGCGGAAGTCTACGGCTTGAATGCGAGACAAATTGGAGAGGCGATTCAGACAGCAATTCAAGGTTCTGTTCCCACGCAATTGCAGCGGGGAAACCGTTTGGTTGATGTGCGGGTACAGTTCGATCGCGATTCTGTCCAATCGGTTTCGGAACTAAAATTTATTCCTTTAACTGCTAGGGATAACAGCATTATCCGCTTGAGCGATGTGGCGAATATTGAACTGGGAAAAGCGCCGGGGGAAATTCAAAGGCTGAACCAGCGCCAAGTTTTCTTGATTGCTGGGAATGTTAATAAGGGCGCGAGTTTGGGCGGTGCTTTGAAACAAGTGGATGCAGTTTTGTCGGAAATCAAATTGCCACCGGGAGTGCGAGTTATACCGAGTTCGGCGGCGGAAACCAACCGGGAATTGCAAAGTTCGCTGATTGTTTTGGGATCTTTGGCGGCGTTTTTAGTATTTGTGGTGATGGCGGTGCAGTACAATTCGCTTGTCGATCCGCTGGTGATTATGTTAACGGTGCCGCTGGCTTTGGCTGGGGGGATTTTTGGGCTGTATGCGACTAAAACTGCGATCGGCGCAACGGTGATTGTGGGGGCGATTTTGCTGGTGGGAATTGTGGTAAATAATGCGATTATTATGGTGGAGTTGGCGAACCAAATTCTGGAAGATGAAAAGGTCGATCGCGCCACAGCAATTCTCAGGGCGGCACCTCAGCGCTTGCGTCCGATTTTGATGACAACTATTACCACAGTTTTGGGTTTATTTCCCCTAGCTTTGGGCATTGGAGACGGTTCGGAATTCTTGCAACCGCTGGGTGTGGTGGTGTTTTCCGGTTTGTCGCTGGCGACGCTGCTGACGCTGTTTATTATTCCCTGTTTCTATATTTTGCTGCACGATTTCTTCGGGATGTTTGCAGCGAAGAAGAAACCGCAGGCGGTGGCTATTCCCCTGCAGAAGGCGGGGAGAAAGACTCCGAATTTGTAATAATTTAGTGCCAGCAAATACCATAGAACCCCATTCTTACACATACTGTAGGGGCGGGTTCACCCAGAGTTTTAAAGGATACCAAAAGACTCAAAAACCCGCCCCCACCCCGCGCGAAACTCCTGAAGATTGATATTGGTGCAAGATTTGAGTGGGTGGGGGCGGGTTTATTTAACCTGTTTGCAGCCCGCTCGGCTATTGGTGAACCCGCCCCTACAGGTTAATAGAAAATGGTGCAAAATTTTAGTTAAAATAGAGTCTATCAACGCAGTAAACTTAAATATCTTTATGCTAATTTTACCAAAATATGAAAGACAAATTGACTGGAGTATCTTAGGCATAAATCAACGCACTGATTCCGAGTGGACGATTGCGACAACTTGCGATCGCAAAAAAGTCACTTTAGTCGATCGCAACTTTTCGCCAAAATACGAATACCAGCTTCCCGACGAAATTAGCTGTTTAGCCATCTGTCCCAAAGGCGATTTGCTGGCAGCAATTATGGCAAATGGCAATCATTTAGCCATTTTGACAGCAGAAAACCAGCTAGTGTACGAACAAAAGCTACCTAACCCTCCTGCTAAGTATTTATTGCATAATGAGAATGGATTTCAGGATTGCTGGTTTGATGCAGATGGCTTGCGTTTTTGGTGCATGAAAGTAATTGAAGGCGAGGAAGTCGAGATTCAAATTCGTGATATTAATTCGTGGCAAATCCAGCGACAACTTTTGCTCGAAGACCCTTTTGGTGACAGTTCTTTCTCGTTTCACCCGCACCCGGAAAATCAAATTTTAGCTATGTGGGTTGCTGCAGGTCAGGACGGACAGCAAGTCTACTGGCTTTATGATGATGGTATCAAAATTCATGCCGTAGAGGTTGCGTGTTTGGCGGACACAACTCCTCCAGTATTTCATCCTGCTGGTCGCGAATTTTTGGTACTCGATCATTCTAATAGAGAACTCAGTCGGTTCAGTTTTCCTGACTGCAATCTCCTCGGTCAATGCGAATGGCCTTGGCCTGATTCGGATGATGGTTTTGATTGCTCTATGTGCTACTTATCGGACGATCGCGTTCTAATTAACACTGGTAATGGGAGAATGTACCTCATCGATATTGACAAAATGGAGATATCAGATGAACTTATTTTAATTGGTCACGAACCGCGTCCGTGTAAAGAACTTTATCCTACTCTTAAGGATCTTAAAGAACAGCTTTGCAGCGATTTGAACTGTTTTTATCGATTTGATTCAGATAGGATTCTTTCCGTTCACTCACAACTGCCGAGTCAAAAACCTGACTCTAAACAGAAGACATTAGTTATCTTCGGGGGAAAAGAGTTGTTTGGTTCGCTGGCGAAGGTACAAGAATCCGCACCCTACAGTAAATTATTCATTCAATCTTTAGGAATCTCTTAAAGATTTTCAATATATGATGCTCCCGGCGCGGAGTTAGCAAATACGCACTTTACCGCAGTCCGGCAGGGGTTTAAACCCCTGCCTCATAGCGAAAGTCGGTTAAAACCGACTGTAGATTTTGGCGGGAAGTGCGATCGATTTCAGTCCTCTTTCAGAGGACTTTAGCTATGAGACAGGGAATTCATTCCCTGTCGGACTGTCGGATTTACCAACAATACCGCTACTGCATTCGCTCTTAAGTTAACGCGCCGAGAATTAGTGGGTAAGGTGCGTCAGTAAACATTCTACGACTCCCAAAACAAATTCCCGACTGACGCACCCTACGAGAATTAGTCTGTCAGATGCGTTTGACATCATCATTCATTTGTGTTACATTGTATACTACATAAAAACTAGCAACACAAACTTAAACAAAAATGCCCTACGAAAAATTAGAAATATCAACCCCAAAACCCGTGCTATCTTGGGCAAATCACGCGCTAGGCGCTAAAGAAACCAAGATGACCGCAAACGTAGCATCTTTGCCCTTTGTATTCAAACACGTCGCACTAATGCCCGACGTACATTTAGGAAAAGGCGCTTTAGTCGGTTCAGTAATTGCCACAAAAGAAGCGATTATTCCGGCTGCTGTGGGCGTGGATATTGGTTGCGGGATGGCTGCGATTAAAATGCCCTTCAAAGCTCATAAATTAGAAGGCAAACTCAAACAAATTCGCCTCGATATCGAAGCCGCAATCCCTGTGGGATTTGCGGAAAACAAGGAAGTAGAAAAAACTGTCACCAACTGGCAAGGATGGGGTGAATTTAAGCAACTTCATCAAGGTGTGCAGCATCAAAACAATAAAGCCTTAAAACAAATGGGTTCCCTCGGCGGCGGCAATCATTTTATTGAGGTGTGCGTTGATAGTGAAAACTTTGTTTGGCTGATGCTGCATTCCGGTTCTCGCGGCATTGGAAATATGCTCGCACAGCAGCATATCGAGACTGCTAAAGATTTAGCTAAACTGGCAGAAATTAATCTAGCTGACAAAGATTTGGCTTATTTTGTAGGGGGTACGCGGGAGTTTGCTGCTTATTGGCATGATTTGCAATGGGCGCAAGATTATGCTCGTTTTAATCGCGATGTGATGATGAATCGGTTTAAGCGAATTGTGGAAAAGCACCTTGCGGGCGGCAAATCTGTTAAGCCGTTATTAGAGGTGAATTGCCACCACAATTACGCGGAAAAAGAGGTGCATTTTGGCGAAGATGTGTATGTGACTCGCAAGGGTGCTGTACGGGCGGATGTTGAGGATTACGGGATTATTCCGGGTTCGATGGGGGCGAAGTCTTTTATTGTTAAAGGGAAGGGTAATGCTGAAAGTTACTGTAGTTGCAGTCACGGTGCTGGCCGATTGATGTCTCGCAATCAAGCTAAAAATGTATTCACTCTCGATGATTTTGTGCGGCAGACTGAGGGGGTAGAGTGCCGGAAAGATGAGCAATTTTTAGATGAAATTCCGGGGGCTTATAAGCCGATTGACGAAGTGATGAGTCAGCAGTCGGATTTGGTGGAAGTTGTGGCGACTTTGAAGCAGGTTGTTTGTGTCAAGGGGTGACAGAAACTGGTTTATTCTTTTATATGTTGCACCATTCTCAATTAGCCTTTTATGAACAGGCAAGATGCCTGTTCCACGCTTTGTTTTCTGAAGCTTTTTCTCTAACACACCATGTGTCTCGACTCAATTTCTAGCAAGCGCAGCAGTGTTTCGTCGCCCTTGGCTTTGGCTGCTTGCTTTCTACGATCGAGAATATTGCAAATATTCGCCTGGTGGACTTGCGCCAATTCCACAACTGTTGGGTAATAATCCACCGTCGCTGAGGCGCGAGCTGCTGCGACATCGCCAGCTTGACCATCACGCTTTTTGGTATTGTTTGTGCCGCCGTATTTTTTGGGGTTGGGAATGTGTCTCGGATACCGATAGTTCCAGTTTTGGCCCCGGTATTTGCCCGCCACTTCGCCTTCGACCATATCGACTGTCGGAATGTCGTACTCGTAGTTTGAACCGCGATAAGTGAGTTTCATATTTTTTGATCCTTATATTTATGGAGATAAAAAGGGCAATCAGGTCAGGTTTGGTTTTTTTCGCTAAAACTTTTTTAGTTTCTGTATTCAATTATACTGTTTTTTTAGAAAAATCGCTTTTTTTTACAAAAATTAATATTTTGAGGGGAGACGGCAAGAAAAAACCCGCCGCAGCGGGTTTAATCGAGTTTTTGACTGCTTCGAGCAGCGCCCGGAGCGAAACAGGTTCGGTTCCGAATAACTAGCCGACTGTCACCTGATCGGTTTGCACGCCTGTGGCACCTTCTTCAGCAGAGGCGATCGCCACCAACTTGTCGAGAATTTCCTGACTGGGAACTTGACCTTTGAGAACAACCGTGCCGCTGAGCTGAGCCACATAAACAGTCTCGATATCAGCAACTTCTGCATCGCCGTCAAAAGCTAAAGCAACCCGCTTTGCTAAGCCACTTTCGTCAAAATTTCCGTCTGGGCCGACTTTAGCAGGAGCGATGGATTGCGCTTGTGCTGCTTGCTGTACTACTTGTGCCATCGGTTCAGCCGGGGCTTCAGGCTTTTCGAGTCCGAACAGTCTTTTAAACCAACCCATATTAGTTGAGTCTCCTGAAAATACACTTTTTACACGATAGCTCTAGAATTCCAAAAGACTCGTAATTGTTGCAAAACTCAGCGAAATTTATCAAAATGTTTTATCGGGAGACTTTGACAATCTAAAATCTTAAATAGTATTTAGATGTTGATGTTGCTATTTGATGTATAGGACGATCGCTACGCCACCGATAGCAGACCAGTAGTCGAAATAGTTGCCCCACTGTCACCTGAAAAAAACTGCACAATCCGCCGGAATACATTCCCGGTTTGTTGAATTACCGGGGACATCTCGTGCGGGTCATCGAACTGTGTCTACTGATACAAGGGACGGTAGCCCGCGCTTAATTGAGAGTAGTCTTGCATATACGCTGTAAATCTAATTGTTAACTTTTTAGATAATATTGTTCTGCTTCCGACCAATTCAGTTTAAGCAACGAATCGTCTCCCCATGTCAGCTTGAGATTCGGCTTAATTGCTGTCACCCCCAAAGCGCTAATAATCTGCGCTGCTACAGCTTTCGCCAATAGCGGCGGTACAGAATTTCCGACTTGGCGAAAACCGTGCCATTTGGTGACGTGAAATCTAAACCAGTCAGGATAGGAATGCAGCCGCGCAGCTTCTCTGACTGTAATGCACCGAGGGGCGATCGGGTGAATCGGTCTCGGCGAAGTATAAGCCCCCCTCGCCCTGTCGGTTCCCGCCCTGAGAGTGTTGCAAACTCCGTCGGGGTGAAGCTTGTAAAAACGGCTGATCGGCTCTTTTTCGCCGTGTTTTGCCGCGTGAAACCTTTCCATACATTCCAGAGAATGTTTAGTTCGCAAACTACAAGATAGGATTTGTCGATCGTACTCGCGATCGTAGGAATAATCATCATCCAAACAATCAATTCCGCGCATTATACTCGCATAAGTGCTGCACTTTCCGTACTCCGCCATTACCCAATCTCGGTGCAGCAACTCGCTGTAGTTGTCCACTTCCGGCAAATCTCCAATCGCATCCCAAACTGTCGGGACAGCAGGTAAATTAATTTTTTTATAGCGTTTAGGAATTTTAATTTTCGGCAGTATAGTAGTTTGCTGAGGGTATTTTGGCAGCTCGTAACCTGCTTTGCACCCCATCAGAAACAATCGTTTGCGAGCTTGCGGTACTCCGTAGTTAACGGCGTTTAGAACTTGATAATTTTCTTCTACTTGATAGCCTGCTTCCATAAAAGACCTAATTAAAAGCTTCAGGAGTTCTTTGTGTTCTCCTGATGCAATTCCCGGCACATTTTCCATTACAAAAAACTTGGGTTTTAGCTCCAAAACTAAGCGCTGAAAGTGAAAAATTAGAGAATTGCGCGGGTCGTCCACATCCCGCTTGCCCATCATGGAGAATCCTTGACAGGGCGAACCGCTGATTACTACGTCTATCTCGCGCGGCCCGATCGCCGATTTTTGCCGAATTTCTGAGCCCGTAAGCGCTGTGACATCTTTGCACAGAATAGAACACAGCGGGAAATTAAACTCGTGTGTGGCGCAGTGAATAGGGTCAATTTCGACTGATGCAAGTACGTCAAAACCTGCTTGTTCAAAGCCCAGGGTCATGCCGCCCGCGCCTGCAAATAAATCAACAGCGATCGGTCGCTTTTTCCGATTGCTTGGCATAACATTTCAATAAAAAAGTTGCTTTAATAGAAATTAAGGAAGTCAACGGCGTTTCTGGTAATAAATCGTGGATTTTTCCACGCGCCCGCCACAAAGAAACCGGGTTTATACATAACTTTTAAATACAAAAAATGCTTTAAGAAGCTGTATTTAATTTGACATTTTTCATTATTTCCGCAGCCGCCCGATCGCACACACCCACATCTCCGAGACTTTCGCGCATTTCCCGATAACCGGCCAAAGTTTGCTGGCGTCGATCGGCATTTTGCAGCAATTCCAGTGCGTGGTTCACTATATTTTCCGCAGTCGCCTCGTCTTGCAGCAACTCCGGGACGATCGGCTTCATTTGCACCAAATTGGGCGGAGACATAAAAGGAATCGAAAATTTCAGCACGTGGCGAGCAATAATCGCCGTAATCGGACTGACGCGGTAGGCGACAACTTGCGGAACGTCGAGCAAAGCTAGCTCCAGATTAACAGTACCAGATTTAGCGATCGCCAGATCGGCAGCCGCCAAGATTTCCAGAGTTTGATTTTCTAACAGAGTAGCCCGCAAACCGTAATTCTCGATCGCCTGTGCGATTTTGCTGCGAAAAGCGTTGTTAGCAAGCGGAATCAAAAAATGAACTTCCGGCAATTTAGCTTGAATAATTTGAGCTGCTTCAAATATAACCGGCATCAGGTACTTGAGTTCTTGGTGTCTAGAAGCGGGAATTAGGGCGATCGACACCTGTTCCGGCCCAATTCCCAAAGTTTTGCGGGCAACTTCCCGGCTGGGCGCAGATTGCATTCTATCCACCAAAGGATGACCAACCCAACTCACTTCGGCTCCTTTTTCTCGATAATAACAAGCTTCCTCTGGGAAAATTGCCAAAAGTTGGTCGCAAATATTGACAATCAGATCGGTATTGCGAGGAGAAATCGACCAAACCCATTCTTGAGGTGCGATGTACCAAACCACCGGCAAATCCGGCAAACAGCGGCGGATGTAACTGCCAATACCGAGATTTGGAGTCAAATAATCAATCAATACAACAGCATCAGGGCGAAAGTTTTTGAGATATTGTTTAGCTTTTTGTTGAACTTTGATCGTTGGCCAAATATAGGGTACAGATTCTACCAAACCCATAGAACCAATGCCCACAGTATCGCCTAAAATAGTAGCCCCAGCTTCCGCCATACGAGGGCCGCCCAATCCGGTTATTTCTAACTCCAAACCAGCGGCGACAGCGTGACGTTTTAAGGCTGCAACTAACAAAGCTCCTTGCAAATCCCCAGAAACCTCACCAGTGCTGATAAAAATTTTCATAAACTCCTCAATATCCTGGGTAAGGTGCGTCAGACTAAAAACTCTTTGAGTTACCTCTAGGTGGTGACTGACGCACCCTACAGCTTCCTTCTTCTTTCAATTCTTCTACTTCTTCCTTCGTTTCCTTCGCGTCTTCCCGGTTCAATAATACTAATTCTTCTGGCGCGAAAGAATTAATATAAGCCTCATTCACTTTTTGCCAGGAATCAAACCGCGCCGCCCTTTGGTTACAGACTGCTGCACAAATCTCTGCAGGTGCTGCAAGTGGGGGTTTTCTGGCAACAAATCCAACTGTTCCAAAGCTCGATCGAGAGTGTAGCCAGAACGGTATAGAATACGAAAAGTTTTCTTCAAAACGAGCAAATCTTCTGCTGTAAAACCGGCGCGTTCGAGGCCTATTTTGTTGATTGCTCGCACTCTCGAAGGATTTCCCTCGACTAGCATATAAGGAGGCACATCTCGATCGATCCTGCTCAAGCCGCCCACCATAGACAAACGGCCGATTTGGACAAACTGGTGAACCCCCAAAACACCGCTCAATCGGGCTTGAGACTCGATTTTAACGTGTCCGGCTAAGGCTACAGCATTGGCGATAATTACTCGATCGGCGATCGCGCAATTGTGTCCCACATGAACATAAGCCATCAATAGATTGTGATTGCCAATAGTCGTGCTTTCCCCCGCTCCAGTAGCGCGGTTGATTGTCACGTATTCCCGAATCAGATTGTTGTCGCCAATTTTCACCCTAGTCGCAGAACCCTCGTATTTCAAATCTTGAGGTTCCAAACCAATCGCCGCACCGGGGAAAATTTGATTGCGAGCGCCTATTTCTGTTAGCCCGTCGATAATTGCATGAGCGCCAATCTTCGTCTCCGGCCCGATTTTCACTCTTTCTCCAATTACAGCATAAGCTCCCACTTCTACAGTCGGGTGAAGTTCGGCGCGGGGATGAATCACAGCAGTTGGGTGAATCAAAGTAAGCATTTTTTATTAGTCAGTTTTCAGTTTTCAGTTTTCATACAAAATCAAGCTTAAATACCCCGTTTATTTCTTAGTCCGCAGCGGACTTCGTTTGTGTAGTAGCGATTTCAATCGCCGAATCATCAAGGAGTAACAAACCAGGATTTAGTATCAGTAGTCAATTGTCAATTGTCAATTGTCAGTGGTTATCAGGAATATAGAGAAATCCCCAAATAACACATAACCAATCACCAATCACCAATCACCAATCACCAATCACCAACTTAATCTACCATCGAAAACATCAATTCTCCTTCACAAACTTTTTGTCCGTCTACTTCAGCCAGAGCCTGCATTTTTGCGAAGCGACGGCGTTTTACCCACAGCAATTCTACAGTCATCAGCAACCGATCGCCCGGTACAACCTGACGGCGGAACTTGACTTTATCGATTCCGGTAAACATCCACAATCCTTGCTCGATGTCGGGCAACTGAGCCAGAACAATACCGCCAACTTGAGCCATCGCTTCGACAATTAATACCCCAGGCATAATCGGCCGTCCGGGAAAATGACCTTGAAAATGCGGTTCGTTGAAAGTCACATTTTTAATTCCTACAGCCTTCTCGGAGGGCACGTAATCAACAATCTTGTCAACCAGTGCAAAAGGATAGCGATGAGGCAATAATTTCTGAACTTCTTCGAGAGTAAAAGTAGATTTAACCGCTGGAGAATCCTCGCCGTTGTTGGTGGGGACGGATTCAGAATTAGCAGTATTGAGGGTGTTAACTTCAGTCAGCGTAGACATTTCTTGAAGACTTTTGAGTGTGGTATGGCAGAAGGCAGAAGGCAGAAGGCAGATGCAATCTTAACAGAAGATCGCCTGTTTTTTCCTAACTTTTATCTAGCGTAGCTAGAGCTTCCGATTTCAGGACTTGGGCAAGTTGGACGTGCAAGTTGTGACTGGCTTTGTAAGCCAAGTAGTGAGCTTTTGGCCACGTTCCCAGCAGACTGAGGTCGCCTGCTAAGTCTAAGATTTTATGGCGCACCGGTTCGTTCGCAAATCTCAAGGGCGGGTTGAGCCAGCCGGATCGATCGCAAACTAGGGCGTTTTCTAGGGTACCACCTTTGATCAAACCAGCTTGTCGCAATTGGTCAACTTGGCGGGCAAGTCCAAAAGTGCGGGCTGGGGCGATCGCCGTCGCAAAACTTTCTGCCTCTGGCGACCAACTGTACCATTGATTGCCGATCGCCTGTTCCTCAAAATCAATTCCGTAACTAAACCGAGTTTCGGCTGACGGTAAAGCCGCTGCAAAAGCATCCCCGCGGCGCACCCAAATTGGCTCACTAACGACGAAGGAGGGAGTGGGGTCTTGCTTCGATTCTTGAGGAACTAAGCCGGTACGGGCGATCGCCTCTACCCAAACCTGAGCCGAACCGTCCAGCAGCGGCACTTCCGGCCCATCAACCTCAATTCGAGCATTATCCGCTCCCATCCCCGCCAAAGCGGCTAATAGATGCTCTACAGTGCGAATTTGAGCATCCATACCTGCCAGTTCCGTTGAAAGTGCAGTCTGGCAAACCGCCTCAATTTTTGCAGGAATTATCGGAGCACCGGGCAAGTCTATTCTGACAAAATAGCGACCTTCCCCAACCTCTGCAGGCAAAACTCGGACGCGAGTTTGTTCGCCGCTGTGCAAACCGATTCCCGACAGTTCAAATTCAGATTTTAAGGTACGTTGAGTCATTAGTCAGTTGTTATGGGGCAAACAGGGCATCGGGCATCGGCCAAACAGGGCATCGGGCAAACAGGGCATCGGGCAAAGAGGTCATTTAACTGGTTCCCAGGCTCTGCCTGGAAACCGATGTCACTCTTGCTCTGCCTCGCGTGGCGAAGGGAAAATGGAGGCTCTTCCTCCGGATCTGCGTTACCAGGCAGAGCCTGGTAACGAGTAGAATGCCTTTGGGCCCAATTCCCAATTCCCAATTCCCCATGCCCCATGCCTTTGGGCCCAATTCCCAATTAGAATCGCTCACCAATTCCAAAGTGAATTTGATTGTCGCCAGTGTCGTTGATACCGTAATCGATCCGGATCGGCCCTAAAGGAGATTGAACCCGCACGCCGATGCCGTAACCGTAACCGCTACCGGGCTTTTCGCGGATACCGGCCGGGTCGCCCGGGACATCTTTGCCAGTGCCCAAGTCAGTGCCAGCATCCAAAAATAGCGCTCCGCCGATAAACGAAATAATCGGGAAACGGTACTCAACGCTGGCCTCTAGGAAACTGCGGCCGGCTCCCAGGTCGCCTTCGGCGTATCCGCGCACCGAGTTGGCGCCGCCCAAGGCAAAGGCTTCGTAGGGAGGCAAATCTCCGAATACGGTGCCGCCCCTAAAACTGAATGCCAGGGTTTGAGGGCCGGGGGTAAAGTTAGTGTACTTGACTGGTAGGTACAAGCTGTAGCTGGCCCGCAGGCGGTTTAAGAGGATGCTGCCGGAACCTACAGGAATCGATTGTTCCATCCCAAATCTGAGCAGGGAACCGCTAGTGGGGCGGAGGGGGTCGTTGCGCCGATCGCGTACAACACCTGCTTGCAAAGTTGTCAAGTCATCCGAACCCGAATCGCTAAAACTCAACTGGTTGCCGAGTTCGTCCTCGGATTCGCGCCGGCCTTTGCGATCGGTAATTGAGACTCGCTGGTACTGCAAGCCGACTGAAGCTGTCCACTCAGAATCGGCAAAAGGATTCCGATCCAGGGGACGGGTGAAATTGATGCCGGCACCGGTGCGGACGACGCGGGGTCGATCGTCGTTGGGCAATCTGACTTCCCGTTCGCCACCGTCAAAAATCACGCTGATCGATCGTCTTCTAAACGCATTAATCGTATAAGAAGTCCGGTAAGGATCGCCGGCAATCCAAGGGTCGGTAAAACTCAGGTCAAACAGCGTTTGGCGTTCCCCGATTTGTACTTCAGCCCCCAATTTCTGGTTCCTACCTCTCAAGTTTTGCTGCTGGTAACTCAGCGTACCGAACAAACCCGTCGCGGAACTCAAACCCGCACCCGCCGCCAGAGAACCGGTATTTTTCTCAATGACGTTGACAATTACTCTTGCCTTGCGGGGGTCAGTCGTTCCCGGTTCCAAGGCAAGCCGCACGTCTTCAAAAATTCCCAAACCAAACACCCGTCTCAAATCCCTTTCCGCCTTGGTGCGGTTAAAGATGTCTCCGGGCTTGAGTTCTACTTCGCGGGTGATGACAAAGCGACGGGTGTTGCCTCCGATCGGCTGACCCGTGGCATCTGTTGCCTCTCCCTCCTTGTTCAGGAAGCGGACATCAACCGATTCGATCTGGCCTTCTGCCACTACCAGGGTGACAGTGCCGTCGTCTCCTACTTGCGGGGCATCAGTGATTTGGCCCAAAACATAGCCGTTCTCTTGATACCACGCATTAATTTTTTTCACTCCCTCTTCAAAGCGGCGGAGGTTGAGAATTTTGCCGTATTGATCGCGGAAGCTTTCGTCAATTACGCTTTGGGGCAGCACTTGCTGACCGGTGATTGTCACTCCCTGCAGCACTGGATTTGGCTGCACAATAAAAGTCACCCGGACGCCCAACGGGGTGTCTTCGGGTACGGCCCGCACGTTTCTGAAAAAACCCGTGGCAAAAATGGCGTTGATGTCTTGTTGCAGTTGGCTGCGGTTGGTCGTGCGTCCCGGTTGGGTGCTGATGACTCGGTAAATTTCGGTTTCCAAGTCTTCCGTCGCCCCGGTGACGGTAACTTCTGCAACTAGCACTTGCGGTTCGGCGGGCCCGGCGGGTGCGGGGGTTTGTCTCGGCTGCGGTGTCCTGCCAGGGGGCAATGGAGGAACGGTGTTAGCCGGCGGTCTCGTCGGGGCCGGTATTGTCGGAACTTGGGCGTTTTGAGCGATCGCCCCTGATTCCTCTGGTTTCCCTAGCTCTGCTGCGATCCAGGCGGGCGTTACCGCCGATTCCGATGGGGGGATAGCGCTGCTCAGTTGCGTGTCTGGCAGGGCGTTTTGGCTGCTAGAGGCGGGGGAGGGGTTGGATGCTAGCTCGGGTTTGAGTTCAAGGATCGGAGGTGAAACCGGGTAGGGCGGGTCTGTGACTTGGTTTGGGGGTTCGCGGTCGTTCCCTCCTCTGGCAGGGGCCTCCGCTATTTTTAGGGCTTCCCCTTTGCCTGTTTTAGCAGCTTTGCGGTTTTGAGGAGGGTTTTGGGTTAATTCGGGAATGGGGCGATCGGGTAATTCGATCGACGGGGCGGGCCCGGCGGCAGCCAAAGCTTCCTCTGCTGATTCAGAGTAGGATGTTTGGCCGCTGGCCGAATTTGATAACCCGAATGTTGCTGAGGCAGTAAAAACTGCCACCAATACAGCAGATAAACGCATTTTTGTTCACTTTTTTGGGCAATCCACACACCACATTAGTCATTATTCATTAGTCATTAGTCATTAGTTATATAAGTCGGTGGAATTTCGCGCTGACCGCTAATTGATGACTGTTGACCGCTGATTGCTGACATCGAAAACAGAAGGATGACAAACTGTGCAATTCTAGCGCATTACCAAGGCCTCTAGACTTTCTGGGCGAGAACCCGTTGGAGAACTTGCTGGTAAGCGGTTTCTACCGATCCTAAGTCGCGGCGGAATCGGTCTTTGTCCATAACACGGGCGTCGGGGTCGGCTTCTGCGTTGTCCCAGAGGCGGCAGGTGTCGGGACTGATTTCGTCGGCGAGGATCAGATTTTGATGTTGGTCGATACCGAATTCTAGTTTGAAGTCTACCAGGGTGATGCCGCACTGGCTGAAAAATTCTTTGAGTATTTCGTTAATTTTGCGGGCGGCGATTTCTAGTTGGTCTACTTGTTCGGGGGTGGCTAGCTGCATTAGCTGCAGCCTGTCGCGGGTCAGCAGCGGGTCTCCCAAATCGTCGTTTTTGTAATAAAACTCGACCAGCGGCGGATTGATAATTGTGCCGAGGGCGAGTCCGGTTTGCTTGCAAAGACTGCCGGCGGCAATGTTTCTGACTACGACTTCCAAGGGCAAGATGTGGACGCGGCAGACTCGCATTTGGTTGGGGGCCGGCGTGTCGATGAAGTGGGTGGGAATGCCTTTGGCTTCTAGCATCCGAAACAGGTGGGCGGATACGGCGCAGTTGATTTCGCCTTTGCCGGCGATGCTGCCGCGTTTCTGGGCGTTAAAGGCTGTGGCGTCGTCTTTGAAGTGGGTCAGCAAAATTTCGCTGTCTTCGGTGGAGTAGAGGATTTTGGCTTTGCCTTCGTAGAGTTTGCGATCGGCTGACATGGCGATTAATAATAATGTAGATGAGTTTTAGATTTTACCGTAGCTCGATCGGGTGTTATTGAAGAGTTTTTGGATCTCCGCTGCACCGCTCATGCTCTGACCAAGAATTTTTTGAGGGTACAAGCCCCCAGATTTCTCCGTCGAATCAATCCAAAATCTAAAATCCTTGCGTCCCCCGCATTGATCCGTGGGGTCGCCTCCAAAATCTCAAATCTCAAATCTCAAATCGAATGACGGGCAAGTACGCCTGCAGGTAGATACTGTCATCGACCCCGGCATAAATGATTCTTGACAAAGGACAATAGATATTAAAGCTGCTGGGTTCGCGATCCGTGCTGACAAAACCTCGCAAACGAGACGGAAGCTTAAAAAACATCTATAAAATGGCTGATTTATGCAAGACAAAAAAATTCATATTCTCTTGGTAGAAGATGATGAGGTTGATGTGATGAACGTCCGGCGAGCTTTCAAAAAAAATAACATCGTCAACCCCCTCTACATTGCTGCCAATGGATTAGAAGCTCTGGCTATATTGCGTGGAGAAGGAAAAATAGATCCTCCCATGCCTCAAGCGCGCAGGTTGATTTTGCTGGACTTGAATATGCCGAGAATGAGCGGGATCGAGTTTTTGCAAGAATTGCGACTGGATGAATGTTTGAGGTCGATTCCGGTGATCGTCCTCACAACTTCTAATGAAGATAGAGATAAAGTAAAAGCTTATAATTTGAATGTAGCGGGCTATATTCTTAAACCTGTTACTTTTTCTAACTTTGTGGAAGTGATGGCTACCCTAAACAAATACTGGATGCTGAGCGAAATTCCCTAAAATAGGGAAATTTGAATACAAAATTTTTCAAGGGGGCTTTATGATTTTTCAGCGATGCAGTTGTTTTAAGTCCTTTTTCTTGACAGCAGCTTTTTAGGAGTAATCCACAATTCGGTTTTTATGGACAAAATTCTCACAATTCTGATAGTTGATGACGATGCAGTCGATCGAATGGCGATCAAACGTTCGCTCAAGTCCGCTGGTGTTTCCGCAGGAGTTACTGAAGCAGAAGACTGCGCGGATGCGCTCGCCAAACTCTCGGTGAGCAAAAATTCTACGCAGGCTACCGAGAAACTCTCCAAACAAAATAAATCTCAACCTGTAAGCGAGGTTGAGGAGACAGAAAATGGGCTGCTATTAAATCAAATATTTGAGTGCAAATTTGACTGTGTATTCCTAGACTACGGATTGCCGGACGGAGACGGACTGAGTTTGGTAAAACATCTGCGAGAAGCTGGACTGAAAGTTCCCTTAATTGTGCTAACAGGTCAAGGCGACGAACAAATTGCTGTGGAATTGATGAAGGCAGGAGCTTCTGATTATATCGCTAAAAATAAGCTCTCTCCCGAAAGTTTGTCTCGCAGTTTGTCCAATGCGATGCGCGTTTACCGCGCCGAATTTCAGGCGTTTCATGCCAGTCAAAAACTCAAGGAAAGTGAAGAAAGATACAGGTTAGTTCTAGAGGGAGTGAACGACGGAATTTGGGATTGGGATTTAAGTAAAAATGAGGTTTATTGGAACGATCGCCTTTTGGAAATTATCGGTTTGTCGCGCCAGCAATTTGGCAGGACGATGGACGCTCTATACAATCGCCTGCACCCCGATGACAAGGAGAGAATCGTGGGAGCGATCGCTGCTCACTTGGAACAAGAAATAGATTATAATGTAGAATTCCGGCTGCTACACTCCAACGGTGTTTACCGCTACTGCACTTCTCAGGGAAAAGCTCAGCGGACCTCCCAAGGAAAGCCGCTGCGAATGGCCGGCATGATTAGCGACATTACTGAGCGGAAACAGGCGGAAGATGCTCTGGAAAGGGAACGGCAGCAACTGAGACAAATTATTACTTGCGTGCCTGTAGCAATGGCGATGTTCGATACACAAATGCGCTATATGGCTAATTCTAAAAAATGGGTTAGTCAATTTAATTTAAACTTGCCGTCTCTGAATAATTTTAGCCATTACGAATTGTTTCCAGATACGCCGAATCGCTGGAAAGTAATGTACCAACAAGCGCTCAAAGGTCAGGTAGTTTCTGTGAGCGAAGATGCCTGGGAACGAGCCGACGGCTCTGTTCTGTACCTGCGGTGGGCTGCTCACCCTTGGTACGATCCAGACGAGAAAGTCGGGGGAATTGTGATGGTGGCCGACAAGATTAATGAGTTGGTGGAAGCGCGGGAAACTGCCTTAGAAGCTAGCCGGGTGAAGTCGCAATTCTTGGCGAACATGAGTCACGAAATTCGCACTCCAATGAATGGGGTTTTAGCAATGGCTCAATTGCTGCTGCGCGCTCCTCTGGAACAGAAACAGCGGGACTATGCTCAGACGATTTACCGCAGTGCTGAACATTTGCTGAATGTTATTAATGATATTCTCGATTTCTCTAAGATTGAAGCTGGAGAAATGCGGCTGGAGAAGGCTAATTTTGATTTAGATAGTTGCGTTGAGTCGGTGATAGAAATTATAGCGCATTTAGCAGAAGAAAAAGGTATTGAATTGAATATTTTAGTGGACAGCTCAGTGCCGAGAAAGTTGGTGGGCGACTCTGGCAGATTGAAGCAAGTTTTGCTGAATTTGACGGGTAATGCCATAAAATTTACCGATCGCGGTCAAGTTCTAGTTCACGTAACTGTGAAACAGGGCAAGCGACTGGCAGACGGTAGACAAGGGGCAAGATTGCTATTTTCGGTGCGGGATACTGGCATTGGAATTTCGGCCGAAGGGCAAACAAAGCTGTTCCAATCTTTTTCTCAGGTAGATGATTCTCCTACTAGGCCTTACGGCGGGACGGGCTTGGGTTTGGCTATTTGCAAGCAGTTAGTGGAGATGATGGGAGGGGAAATAGGAGTTCGCAGTTTGCTAGGCAGCGGTTCAACTTTTTGGTTTACTGTACCTTTGGAAAAACAGTTGCCAGTTGAGCCTCACGATCCCGAACTTGCGGGCAAGAAGCTGTTAGTAATCTCTGGAAGCGCTTTGAGGAGGGCAGCGGTGCGATCGCTCGTTCAAAGTTGGGGTGCCGGCTGCGATGAGGCAGAAACTGCTGCTGAGGCTTTGAGTTGGTTGAACAATGCCCGGGGCGGGACTTCTCAGGATTTGGGGGAGGGGGGAAAAAGCTGGGATGTGGTGCTTGTGGACTTGCAAATGCCGGAGTTGGATGCGGAGGAATTTGCGAGGAAAGTGCGATCGACCTCGACAGTTGGAGCGTTAATCGCCATGACTGCTTTGCGAGAACAGCCGAAAGCTGAATCGCTTTGCTGTCGGGGTTTTAACGGATATTTGATCGAGCCGGTGCGGCCTAGCCGCCTGCTTGAGGCAATGCTTGCACCGCTGAAGGGAAGCGGAGATTTTGGGAGAGTGGAGGCTGCTAATACTTGCAAGTTGCCAGCAGTTAATTCTCAATATGTTACTCCCAATTCGCCGTCATCACTGAGAATTTTGGTGGCGGAAGACCACCCGATCAATCAACAAGTTCTTGTCGAACAGTTGGCAGTTTTAGGCTATCAGGCTGACTGCGCGGTCAACGGTCAACAAGCGCTGGATTTGCTGGCGCAAAAAAGCTACGATTTAGTGCTGATGGACTGTCAAATGCCGGTACTTGACGGTTACAAAACGGCGCAAAAGTTGAGGGAAATCGAAGGAAGCGATCGCCATACTTTTGTGATGGCTTTAACTGCTCACGCTATGCCAGGGGAACGAGAAAAGTGTCTGGCGGCGGGGATGGACGATTATCTCAGCAAACCTGTAGATTTAGATGCTTTGGCGGCGGCCCTGAAAAAGTATGAAGCCCTAAATATTCAGCGTGAAAATAAGTATGGAGTTAAAAGTATTAATTCGGAAAATAAATCTCAATTAGCAACAAATTATACAGAACTTGTGGAAAAAGCCCAGGCTGTGGCTGGGCCGACACCAAGGGCGATCGCACTTCAAACTTGGGAAGATAGAGACTGCGACGGACTGTTCGACAAGAGCAGATTGGAGCAACTCGGACGAGTTAATATTAAATTGCCAGAACGACTTTTGCAAGCTTTTGTGGCAGGCGCGCAAGCTGATGTAGCTGCTGCCAAAATAGCCGTAGAAGCTAAAGATTGGCAAGCTGTGGAATATCAAGCCCACCGTCTCAAGGGAACTTCGGCTAATGTGGGAGTTGCTCTGATGTCGGATTTGGCCGCACAATTGGAGCATCAAGCGCGAAGCTTTCAATCTGAACCACCTGAAGTGGAATTGTTAAATATTGAGAGGGTTGAAAACCTATTAGTAAGTTTGTTCAGTCATTTAGCCAGGGTTCAAGAATTTGTGGAAACTCGAATGTTTGGTTAATATCTTACTCGATGGTAGTCGATCGTAGTCGGCGATAAACATCGCCGTTATTACAAAAACGAATTCCGCCTACCCGGACTAAGAAATAAATAATTTATTTCTTTCTTTCTTCACTCTGTGTTCTCTGCGTTCTCTGCGGTTAATTTAAAAAAAATAATTAATTTAGCTATGACCTACGATACCAGTACAAACACTATTTTAGATAGCGATTCATTAGAAAATGATGGAGAACTGCGAACGCCTTTGATGGCTTTTATTCAAGAAGTGTTCTTAGATGAAGAAGAGGCAGAGCCTCTGGATGTGCGTTACCAGGCTCTGCCTGGTAACAATGGAAGTGTGGTGGATTATATGGTGGAAAAAGTGGCTCGCTGCTGTCGAGAAAGTAAGGTTGGGAAAAAATTACCTACGGCTTTTTATGTGCATATTTCGGCTTTAGCAACACTCAATCCTGTACTCATAATTTATGAAAAATATGCCAGACAAAATATCCCAAATATAGATGAAGCAACTTTAGTAAAATTTTCACTCCATCAACCTAAAATATCTTATCTTTTTTACCCTGATTTCGATACAGATGCTCATCCTGCTTTGCAAACCAGCATCCAAATTAATCTAGCAACAGGGGAAGTTAAATATTTCGATTACAGCAACAGCGAAAATCCTCCTGTTTTGCACCGTAAGGAAACTTTTGTATCTGCGGATTATCCCCATTACGAAAAGTTTGCGAGGCTGACTCGCAGCGAAGAAAAGTGGGGGCTGCTGGACAATACTAGCGTTATCGGCACTCGCGAGGGTTGGCTCAAATATTTGGGATATTGCGGTGTAGAAATCAAAGATCATACTGTTGTCGAGCTTTTGAAACAGGAGAATAGCGATCTATCAATTCCTAAAATCGAGCGACACAAAGCTGCAATGGTACGCAACTCGCTTTCTAAACCTCTGCGTCTGGTTTTAGAAGCTGATTTAGCGAGGGACGGGGCGACTTTTTTTGATTACGGTTGCGGTTACGGCGGGGATGTTAAATATATTGCACAAGAGGGTTATGCTATTTCGGGTTGGGACCCATACTATCAGCCGGATACTCCGCGAATTTGTGCTGATATTGTGAATATTGGTTACGTGATTAATGTCATTGAATCTTTGGCGGAACGCCGAGAAGCGTTGCTGAATGCTTGGGAATTAACTAATAATTTATTAGTTGTGGCGGCTCAGGTTTTGATTGATGATAGCGATCGAGGTCAAATTGCTTACGGGGATGGGGTGATTACTTCTCGGAATACTTTTCAGAAGTATTACGAACAAGAAGAGTTGAAGGTTTATATTGACCAAGTTTTGAGTGTTGATGCAATTCCTGTGGCTTTGGGGATTTATTTTGTGTTTCGGGATGCTGCGGAGGGTGAAGGTTTTCGTGCTTCTCGGTTTCGATCGCACTTATCGACGCCCAGAGTGCGATCGCAAGTTAAGCGGTTTGAGGATTATGCGGAAATGCTGGCTCCTTTGATGGCTTTTGTGAGCGATCGGGGCCGCCTTCCGGTTAAAGGCGAATTAGCGGAAGAATCGCCAATTAAGGAGGAATTTCACAGTTTTAATCGCGCTTGGAGAGTAATTTTGCAAGCAACGGATGCGGATGATTGGGAGACAATCGCCGACAAGCGCCGCCAAGATTTGCTAGTATATCTCGCTCTCAACGGTTTGGGCGATCGACCTTCAATCCGCCGACTCCCGGCTCAAATCCGCAACGACATCAAAGGTTTGTTTGACAATTATCAAAAAGCTTGCACTTTGGCAGATTTAATGCTCTATAGTCTGGGCAAACCTGATATTGTGGCTGACTGCTGCGAAGATAGTGCGATCGGCTACAAACAGCCCGGTACTCTTTCAGTTCACGTCTCTGCATTAGAAGAACTAGACCCTTTGCTCCGGCTTTACGAAGGCTGTGCAAACCGCACAATTGGCAGACTTGACGGCGCGACAATCATCAAATTTTACGCTCGCAAACCTCAAATTTCCTATTTATTTTATCCCGATTTTGACACTAACCCGCATCCAGCCCTCCACACGGCTATGCACATACATTTGCGCGACCTTTCTGTCAGCTATCAAGACTACTCGGATGCGTACAATCCGCCAATTTTAGTTAGAAAAGAAGCTTTTGTTACTGCTAGTTATCCGCATTACGAAAAATTTGCGAAACTCAGCCGCCAAGAAGAAAAGTTAGGGATTCTGGATCGCGGCGCCGTTAAAAAACATCGGGAATGGGTGAAGTGTTTGGAGGAAAATTGCGTTAAAATTAAGGATCATAAGTTGTTTTGGCGATCGGATGCTGACCCTGAAAAGTTGAAAATGCTGCAAAAAGCTGCGTCGGAACGCCAGCATAAAAAAATTGAGCTGAATGGGGGAAAGATTGAACGAACCGCAGAGGGCGCAGAGGGCGCAGAGGATGAAAATGTTAGTGGCGAACACAGTTGAAATTTGTTGGTAAGGTGTTTACAATTGATGCAGTAGCGTTCCTAGCGGTGGACATGGAAGAATACTTGAAAGTGAGTGAAGTTATTGATTGGCAGCATCCTGAAATTATGGAATGTGCTAAAGAAATCGCATCGGGATATAACACACCAACGGCGATAGCTAAAGCTTGCTTTGAGTGGGTGCGAGATGAAATTCGTCACAGTTATGACTATCAAATGAGTCCTGTGACCTGTCGAGCTTCAGATGTACTTCAGCACAGAACAGGGTATTGCTATGCGAAAAGTCACTTGTTAGCAGCGTTACTAAGAGCAAATGATATTCCAGCAGGTCTTTGTTACCAGCGGTTGAGTATTGATGATAAAGGTGCGCCTTACTCATTGCACGGTTTCAATGCCATTCATTTACCTGAAGTTGGTTGGTATCGGGTTGATGCCAGAGGTAACAAAGAAGGAGTCAACGCTCAATTCACTCCACCTCAAGAACAATTAGCTTTTAAGATTCAGTTTCCTGAAGAGGCAGATTTTCCAGCCATATTCTCAGAGCCGCTTCCAGTCGTTATAGAAGCACTGCAAGCACACAAGACATGGGATGCTCTACTTCGCAATCTCCCAGACATTTCGTTGGAGTCCGCCAATAGTTATGGGTTACTATTATTCCAAACGCGATGAAAAATACCTCAAAAACCGACAGGGCTAGAACCGACGCAAAGCGTTAGACATCTTGCTACAATGTTTTTATACAGTTCAAGTCAGGCACTATATGTCCTTAATGAGCGCCCCAGCAAAATTCCAAGCAACCTCTCCCCCTTTCCGTTGGGATGAAGCGGGAGGTATCCGTATAGGTTCGAGTCGAGTCACCCTAGATAGCATACTTGCTTCATACCACAATGGCTCCACTCCCGAAGAAATCGCTATTCAGTATTCAGTTGTTCGCTTAGAAGACATATACAGTACCATTGCTTACTATCTCAACCATCGTCAGGAAATTGACAGTTATTTGGAACAGCGCAGCCAACAATCTCAGCAACTGAGACAAGAACTTTCTCAAAAACACAACTTAGTTGAGCTGAGACAACGTTTGCTTACTCGTTATCAGTCAAAAGGGGAGTCGATACCAAGTGCGCCTTCTAACTGATGAAAATTTTAATGGAGCCATATTGCGTGGGCTGGTGAGACGTTTGCCTGAATTAGATATTGTTCGTGTCCAAGATGTAGGGCTGATTCACACTGACGATCCAGATATTTTATAATGGGCGGCTAATGAAGGACGCATCTTACTTACCCATGATGTGGCCACTATTACGAGGTATGCCTGCGAGCGAGTCAATCAAGGACTACCTATGCTTGGAGTTATTGAGGTTATTGCAACAGCACCCATTGGTAAGATCATTGATGATTTAGAACTATTTATTTGTTGCAGTCAGCCTGATGAATATGAAGGTCGAATTCTTTTCATCCCTTTCCCTTGATATACTTAACCTGCTTAGGATGTATATTAATATTAGAAGTACCTCGAACAATCAACTGCGGAGTGGTAAATGAGTCAAAATCTTTATCGATTTCAGGGTAATGACCCGGATATAAATCTTGCTAGCAAGAAGGCACGCGAATCATTTAAATATTTTTGGCGTGAGTTGTCATGGGAAAGGCGGCGGATAATTCCTGGGCTGGATATAAGTGCAGTAAAACTTGGATTTCCGACGGGAAAGGTGACGGATTCTGCACCATCAGTTGAACATATGTGGGTGGAGAATGTTAATTTTGATGGTCTGAAAGTTAGTGGAGATTTATTAAACGATCCGAGATGGATAGATGGAATTGGATCGGGCGACCAGATTGTGATGGGCTTCAACGATATCAATGATTGGATATATTCTATTGATGGGATGGTTTATGGTGCATATACTGTTAATGCAATACGGCTTACAATGAATAGCGCTAGAAGGCGCGTGCATGATGATGCTTGGGGTTTGGAATTCGGCGATCCGAGAGAAATCCGAATTGTTCCAGATAGCTATTTAAATAAAGAGTCAAGAAATAATGATGAATATGAAATCGGCGAGCATCCAATGAGTGAGAATATGGCGGCCAAAATTGATGGTGCATTAAGTGAAAATCCTACTATTGTCAATCAAATTGATGAATATGGTTGGACTATGCTGCAATATGAGGCATTGGCTGGCAACTTAACTCCAGTTAAATTATTATTAAAGTATGGGGCAGATAAGATGATTAAGAATCCTGATGGGTTTACGGCGATTGATTTGGCAGAAGTCATGAAATGGAATAAAATTACTGATTTTCTAAGATAATCGGTGGGGCTTATAATAGGGAATTGTTTACGGGCAAAAGAGCCGCAACTTATTTCATCACGTAAAGCAACTCGTCAGGAGAGGGCAGAGTATGAAGATTGAAGCATTAAAGCAGCGATTAGACCGCAACCGTCCAATGACTAGCGTGACGATTCGTATGCCCGAAGATGTTGTGGAAGATCTAAAGAAAGTTGCACCATTGTTGGGTTTTTCGGGTGATCGGCCATTAATTCGTGCTTATATCGGTCAAGGTTTGCGCGTTGATTTAGAACGATTTGAGAGCGAGACAGTAACAGCCTTAGTAGCAAGTTTGAAGCGTCGAGGTGTCAGCGATGCAGTGATTGATGAGGCATTAAAGGAAGTCGTTCATGCTAAATCATGTTAATTGTATCTAGCCAGCAGCATCTCATATCAAATCCGTTGACATCGGAATTATTCATCTCTCTCTTCTGCAGACTCTGCGCCCTCTGCGCCCTCTGCGGTTAAATCATTCCGGTACAATCGGAATTGATACCATTACAAAACTCACTGTCTCATAAACGCAGACGCAACCATCCTACTTTTGACAAAGCAGTTCGCCTTGGACAAGAATGGCGTAAGTCTGCTGAATAGCTCGATACCTGCACGCGAGGTCAAAAACCCGGTTTATGCGTCAATATCTCAAGGGAGAAACCGGGTTTTTTAGGTTGATAGTTTGGTAGGGTGCGTCGCTGCGATATCTTGGATAAAACTTGCAGATTATAAATGGCGACGCACCTTACACGGGATCTCGCAATATTGTGTGTATCGCATATACATGGAATATGCTGTAGATTTGCGATCGGGATTGCCACTGATTTTAAGTTGGTAGAGACATATGGGTAAGTCGGCTGGGTATGCAGAAACCGGGTTTTTTACGAAATACTTCGCTGTTACCGCAGATGAGCGTGAAAAACCCGGTTTCGAGGAGTCGGAGTGCGATCGCGAACTGTTAAGCAAACTTAATTTTCAAATAATCCTCCTCCATCTTCGCCCCCGAAGGTTGCAGCGCCGCTAAAGCTTGCGGCAACACCATATTGCGGCGGTGATTGCCAATCCGAACATTCAACTCATCTCCAGTTTTGGTCAACTGAATCTGATCCTTGGCAATTCCCGGCAAGTACAGTTCTAGAACATATTGATTATTGTCCTGAACAACCCTAATCGTATTTTCTGTGTAATAAACTTGACTGGGATCTTCATTGGCATAAAGCGTTTCTTTCAAGCGTTCCAAAGCGGGCAAACCGCACATTTCTTCGGAATAAAGCGGCACTTCTTTAACTGGCAGCGGCATGAAATCCGAGTGGATTTCCTGACGGTACTGCTCCTGGCTTTCTTTCCACCGTTTGAAAAATGGATCGGTTACTTCTGCGGGAATAATCCGGTTGGCTACTACTAAATCTGTGGCTACATTGTACAAACTCAAATAGGCATGAGCCCGCAGAGACTCTTTAATTACCATTTTTTCGGGATTGGTAACTAACCTTACCGAAGTTACAGTATTGTCAGTTAAAATCTTTTCCAAAGCCTCAATTTGTTCGTAAAATTCGTAAGGTGCATCCATCACCTCTTTGTCTGGCAAAGAAAAACCCGCAATCGGTCTAAAAATAGGTTCGACTAAAGGTCTAAGGGCAGCAGATATGCCTTGCAGGGGCTTGTAAAATTTTCTCATGTACCAGCCGCCAACTTCCGGCAAACTTAGCAGCCTCAATGCAGTGCCAGTTGGGGCAGAATCGATAATTAAAACATCAAATTCTCCTTCGTCGTAATGCCGCTTCATTCGCACTAAACCGAAGATTTCATCGATTCCTGGCAAGATGGCTAATTCTTCAGCTTGCACCCCTTCGAGTCCCTGGGCACGCAAGACTTGAGTAATGTAGCGCTTAACTGCTCCCCAATTGCCTTCTAATTCCCTGAGAGCGTCTAATTCTGCTCCCCACAAATTCGGTTTCACCAGCCGCGAATCGTGCCCGAGTTCCATGTCGAAGCTGTCGGCTAAAGAGTGAGCGGGATCTGTGCTCAGCACTAGGGTTTTGTATCCCAATTCGGCACACCGCAGCCCTGTCGCAGCGGCTACAGAGGTTTTGCCGACGCCGCCTTTTCCAGTCATTAATATTAAGCGCATTGATTGTTTAGCTCGCCTGAAAATTCTTTACTTCTTTATTGTAACGTTCTGTAACAGAGATTAATTTAGTGGGGGAATTAATTTTTGCGACAAGCAGCCGGCGGACACAGCACATTTTCGCTAATTCACGAAATTGCTGCCATGTCAAGATAACTTAAAATTATTTATTTCAGATATCAATTGCGACACATAAAAATCCATCAGCGTTCATCTGTGTTTATCTGCTAATATCTGCGGTTAAAAAAGGGCGATCGCTCTTGAAACACCATTTTTTATTGCTAACAAACCTAATAAAAATTCTCAAACATTAGTTTTCACAGGAAATACAAGCTGTTTGAGCACATCCAACCGCGAACAGTCCCAATAATCGATGTGAGAAACAATTAAACCGTCGCTGTTGACTTTCAGTTCGCTCCTACCGGCGATCGCCATTTTCGGTTTCCAAGGTAGCGGTGCGATCCAGCTCAGAGTCCAGCGAGTGTCTATAGTATCTCCCGATCGCGAAATGCCGTGCAAATCGAGATTTACATCCTGAAAAAAAGTACCCATAAACCCGATCATTTTGCGGTAGCGATCGACTCCTGTAAATCGATTCACCGGATCTTCAAAATAAACATCTTTTGCATAGATACTGTAAGTCTGATTATCGGGAAATCTTTGATAATCGTCTTTGAGAATTTCAATAATATCCATTATGATTAGCTATTTGCCTGAAATTATTATAATATAGTTTATACCTGCTTGAGAAAAGGCGGACAACTTATGATCGACCTGTACACTTTTACCACACCGAACGGCCGCAAAGCCTCGATCATGCTCGAAGAAATAGGTTTACCCTACAACGTCCACGTCATCGACATCACAAAAAACGACCAATTTAGCCCAGAGTTCATCGCCATCAACCCCAACAGCAAAATTCCGGCGATAGTCGATCGAGATAACGGCATCACCGTCTTCGAGTCCGGCGCCATCCTCATCTATCTTGCCGAAAAAAGCGGCAGATTTCTGCCCGCAGACAAACAAAAATACTTTCAAGTTATGGAATGGCTGATGTTTCAAATGGCCAGCGTCGGCCCGATGTTTGGTCAGCTAAACCACTTCAAACGCTTTGCACCCGAACAAATTCCCTATGCGATTGGGCGTTACGAAAAAGAAACCTTGCGCCTCTACGGAGTATTAGACACTCAACTAGCAAAATACGAATACATCTGCGGCGACTATTCAATTGCCGACATTGCTACCTATCCGTGGGTTGCTATTTACGAATTTCAAGGATTAACCCTCGACAACCACCCCCACCTCAAACGTTGGGTAGAAACCTTGCAGAAGCGTCCCGCCGTTGAGCGCGGCATGGCTGTTCCATCATTATAAAACCCGCATCTAAATTGTATTTTCGGGTGGGCGGGACACCCCACAAGCAAGTTGACTTTTGTGGAACTCAGAGGTTGCACCATTCTCAATAAGCTTTTTAGGAACAGGCTTTCCGGCCTGTGAAGCGAGAAAATTCCCTCTTTGTGGAACAGGCCGGAAAGCCTGTTCTTGACAATGGTGCAAGATGTGAGGTGGAACGGGCTTCTAGCCCGTTCTTAATAAACAGGGGGCGGGCTCGCGTGTCCAACCCCTACTCCCCACAAAGCAAGTTTACTGGTTGTGGAACGGGCTTCTAGCCCGTTCAAAAAAAGCCCTCAAACTCAATCGGCGAAATGCTTAATAATTGCCTCAGCAAACTCAGAACACTTCAACTCAGGCACCGGCGGCTCCATCAACCTCGCCAAATCATAAGTAACTTCACCGTTAGAAATTGCCGCTCCCAAACCCTTCTTAATCAAGTCGGCTGCTTCCTGCCATCCCATGTATTCTAACATCATCACCCCGGACAAAATCAGGGAACCGGGATTAACTTTATCCAAACCAGCGTGTTTCGGTGCAGTGCCGTGAGTCGCCTCAAAAACTGCACATTCATCACCAATATTCGCACCAGGGCCCATGCCCAATCCGCCGACAATGGCGGCGGCCGCATCGGACAAATAATCCCCGTTCAGATTCATTGTTGCCAAAATCGAATACTCTGCTGGCCTGGTTTGAATTTGTTGGAAAATACTGTCAGCAATTCGGTCGTTGACCATGATTTTTTCTTTCCACTGGCCGCTGCCGTGACTGTCCCAAATTGCAAACAGAACGTCGGCGACTTCTTGACGAATTTTTGCTTGTTTTTCTGGAGTCAAAGCATCGTATCCCGGATCTATTTGGCGAGCATTATCTTCTAAGGTAATGTCGGGATTTTTTTCTTTGTTGCCCAGAATCCAAGACTCTCTTTCCGTTACGCACTGTTGGCGAAATTCGGTGGTTGCTAATTCATAACCCCAATCTCGGAAAGCTCCTTCAGTATATTTCATGATGTTGCCTTTGTGCACCAAAGTCACTTGCTGCTTATCTTTCGGCAACCGTAAAGCGTGGGTAATGGCGCGCCGTACTAAACGCTGAGAACCTGTTTTGCTAATGGGTTTAATTCCGATTCCCGAATCGAGGCGAATTTGTTTTTGGCCGTGTTCTGGTGTTGCGGGAATTAACTCATTATTGAGGAATTCAATCAATTTTTTGCCAATTTCGCTGCCTTTGGCCCATTCAATTCCGAGGTAAATATCTTCTGTATTTTCCCGGTAAATAATTACGTCTAGGAGTTCTGGAGTTTTGTGTAGCGATGGTGTTCCAGCATAATATTTGCAGGGCCGCACGCAGGCGTAAAGGTCAAAGATTTGCCGCAAAGCTACGTTTAGCGATCGAATGCCGCCGCCTACGGGCGTTGTCAGCGGCCCTTTGATGGCGACTCCGTATTCTTTGATGGCGTCTAAGGAATCTTGGGGCAGATATTGGTAAGTACCGTAGACATCGCAAGCTTCGTCGCCTACATAGATTTTAAACCAGTTGATTTTTCGATCGCCCCCGTAAGCCTTTTCTACCGCAGCATCCATGACTTTCTGGGATGCAGGCCACAAGTCAACGCCCGTACCGTCGCCGCGAATGAAGGGAATAATCGGGTCATTGGGGACGATCGGCAAACCGTCAGAGAAAGTAATTTTAGAACCTGTTGTCGGGGCTACAATCTTTTCGTACATATCTTAACAGCGCGGATAGGAATGTTCCCTATTTTGCCACGATTATCTGCCTAAACCTCCACCAATCCTAAATATTTGTATAAATTTAAGTTGGATTTTTGGGCGATCGGCGGCCCGTCACTGTGACTTTTGGGCGATCGCCCATTTAAAAGTTAATTTAAAAAAGTAGCCAATATAGCAGAATTTTCTATCAAATTTCCCTCTCTATCTTTCAGCGCTACGGTTGAGAGGATGCTGGAAACAAGTCAGTGGATTTTAGATTTTACATTTGAGATTTTTAGATTTACTCCCCTGATTAATCGGGGAGGTTGAACCTTAGTCTAAAATTTTGGGTTGATCGCGCACGACTTCTGTCAGAAAGTTGTATGCGTTTTTGGGTGGGGTCAAAATGGTTATTGTAGCCGATGAACGCAACTAAAGGCAGATTATTTTCACAAATTTTGCATTTATTTGCGATATTTTTCCTTCTGCATATTCTTCTTCAATACCCACAAAATACACCAAATGACAATAATCACCACAACTATTTTGGAAACCGGTGCCAGATAATCCTCTACAAGTGTATAATTTTGCCCTAATTTATATCCGGCAAAAGTCAGGAAACTTACCCATAAAAGAGTACCTGCTGTTGAGTATAGTAAAAAAGGAATTAAAGGCATATTATTGATGCCAGCGGGCAGGGAAATTAGGGTGCGAACTCCGGGTACTAGGCGACACAAAAACACGGCTTTGTTGCCGTGTCTGTTAAACCATCTATTTGCTTTGTCAATATCGGCCCCCGATACAGTAATCCACTTGCCGTATTTGTCGGCTAAATTTCTCAAGCGTTCTTCGCTCAATAATTTACCTGCATAGTACCAGGGAAGCGCCCCCAAAACTGTACCGATTACTCCTGCTGCGATCGCCGGTGAAAACTCCATTCGGTTCTGGAATACCGTGAATCCTGCCAGCGGCATAATCAATTCTGAGGGTATGGGGGGGAAAAGATTTTCTAAAAACATCAACAGCCCTATTCCGAAATAGCCCATCGACTGCATTGTGTTAGTTATCCATTCAACCATTTTGAGTCCCTAATTTGGTAAGAAGAAGTCATTAGTCATTGGTCGTTCCTAGGCTCTGCCTGGGAACACATATCGAGAGGCTCTGCCTCGACTCCCCATGAGGGAGGCAGAGCCTTGCTCAATTCATTCCCCGGCAGAGCCTGGGAACGAGAATACTATGATTAAGTACCCGAAGTCCAAGAGTTTGTGTACTCAATTTGTTCTGCTGTCAAGGTATCAATGTGAATACCCATTGCTTCCAATTTGAGACGGGCAATTTCTTTGTCAACTTCCACGGGAATTGAGTGAATACCGGGTTCGAGTTTGCCTTTGTTCGTAACTAGATATTCGCAGGCTAAAGCTTGGTTAGCAAAGCTCATATCCATCACGGCGCTGGGGTGTCCTTCGGCTGCTGCCAAGTTGATCAAACGACCTTCGCCCAAGACAATAATCGACTTGCCGTTATTGAGATGATATTCTTGAGTGAAAGACCGGACTGTTTTCACGTCGGTGCTTTTTGCGCCGAGGGATTTGAGGTCAATTTCAATGTCGAAGTGACCGGAATTGCAAACAATTGCCCCGTCTTTCATTGTCTCGAAATGTTCGGCACGAATGACGTGTTTGTTGCCGGTAACGGTAATGAATATATCTCCGACTGTTGCTGCTTCGTCCATCGGCATGACGCGGAAACCGTCCATCACTGCTTCGATCGCCCGAATCGGATCGATTTCGGTGACAATTACGTTAGCACCCATGCCGCGGGCGCGGAGTGCCGTGCCTTTGCCGCACCAACCGTAACCTGCAACCACAATAGTTTTACCGGCTAACAAAATATTGGTAGCGCGGATAATGCCGTCTAGGGTAGATTGACCGGTACCGTAGCGGTTGTCGAAGAAGTGCTTGGTGTCGGCGTCGTTGACGTTCATTGCGGGGAAAGTCAGCACGCCGTCTTTCAACATGGCCCGCAGGCGCACGATGCCTGTGGTAGTTTCTTCGGTAGTTCCGATTAAGTCGGCAATTTGGTTCGGGCGGTGCTGGATTAGTGCCGCTACCACGTCGCTGCCGTCGTCGATAATAATATTGGGGCGGTGGTCTAGGGCTGTGTAGACGTGACGTTCGTAGGTAGCGGCGTCTTCTCCTTTGAGGGCGAAGACGGAAATGCCGTAGTCTTCAACTAAGCAAGCCGCTACGTCATCTTGAGTGCTCAAGGGGTTGCTGGCGATCAGTACGGCGTCGCCACCGCCGAGTTTGATGGCGATTGCCAAATGAGCGGTTTCTGTGGTTACGTGGCAGCAAGCAGCCAAGCGAATGCCAGCGAAAGGCTTTTCTTTAGCGAAGCGTTCTTGAATTTGTCGCAAAACGGGCATTTCCCGGCCGGCCCACTCGATGCGTTGCTTTCCCAAGGGGGCGAGGGACAAGTCTTTGACTTCGTGTTTAATCTTGACGGATGTAGCAACCATGTATGTTATTTCTCAGAAATCATCAAACTTTGTTAGTTTTAACAGATTAACCCATCGGCGGGCAAGTGCTGTGATTTTACTCGATCGGGGTCGGCGCTGCTAATCTTAAATTTTGATTGGGTTTTAATGATTAGCGAACGAGTCGATGGAGTCACCCGCACCGTGAGAGTCAAACATTCTTGTCGGGCGATCGAGCTCAATCTTTTGTGTTAGCGTGGCATTGTTGAATTATTTGACAATCAAGCATCCAGGATACAAGCCCCCGAATTTATCCGTGGGGTCAAGGCTTCAATTCTTTAATCTAAAATCTAAAATCTAAAATCGATTGACACTCTCACTTGGGCGGATGGCAGTTCGATCGCCCGCGCGATTGCGTTCTCAGCTTGGCCGCCTGCAAATATCATCAGTTGGTTAGGACTTGGTTCAGTAGCGATTAGTTTCGCGTTCCGAGACATCTTCAAATACTTTTTAGCGGAAATATTTTTGCTGTTGCACGAATCGTTTCAATTGGGCGATCGGATAATTGTAGAAGGCCTTGAAGGTACTGTTGAAAAGATTTTACTGCGTTCAACTCAAATTATTAGCGATCGGGGAGAGCGAGTTATCGTGCCGAAGGCGATCGTATTTACCAATTCAGTGCGGGTAAGCTAATCCGCATTTAAATTGCACAGTCAAATAAATCTTTACTTGTGTGGGGAGTAGGGGTTGGGCAGGAGAACCCGCCCTCAATATACAATTTAAATGCACAACAGCTTAGGAATGAGAATTAAATAACTTCCACTCTTGAAAGTGGGATGGGCGTCCCGCCCGTCCACTCATGACGGGCGGGACGCCCATCCCACAATAACAATTAAAATGGTATGTTATTTAATTTGCGATCCTTACCTACAACTCGTGGACTCAAGATTTCAAAATAAGATTGAATCAAGCTTTGGTGACTTGGTTGATTCTTGTGGGTTATGCGGTAGGTTTGTTGCTCAAATACTTACCAGATAAAGCAAAACAGTGGTGGTATTTTCTGGATGACCCCTAGGTGCCTCCGAATAATAATTTAGCAGAACTTTCTCTATGGCTAGCTGTAACTAAACGGAAAGTTTTTGGCGGCGATCGTTCGATGAAACGATTTGAGGAAACGGCTAATCTCTGCTCGTGTGATTCAAACCTGTCGTTTTCAAGCTCGTTGAGTAATGGCTTTTTTCCGTGAGGCTATTTCTGCACATTCTTGTGCCTTGCCTATGCCGCTCGTTTATTCCCATTTTTCAGACCTGAATCCTTACACTGCAATAATAGCTTCAATTAAATTCATGGAGCTATGCACAGAGTTTGGATAGAACGGCGATCGTCCCCTAGCCTCGCGCCGGTTCTATTATATAATCATCCGGTCAGAATAAATCCGCCCGGCCTGGCTTCTAGCCGTGGGGAGTGTCAATTTGCGAGTCAAGCCCAAGCGCAGCGAGTGTTAGAGGCATATCCGGGCGATCGGTTTAAGGTCGATCGACATTGAGACTCGATCGCTTGTGAAACGCTGGGTTAGATTTTATCTGCCAACAGCCTCGGTTAATGATGAAGGCTTTTTTCGGTGATTGTACGAATTGAAGAACACAAATCGATCGGCTAAAATTGTCTAATTGTTGAGCTTGCGGTGCGGGTGCAGCTATGACTTACAGCTTGAGAATTGCCGATTTGCCAACGAGTGAACGACCACGGGAACGGCTGATGGCAGGCGGCCCGAAAAGTTTGGCGACAGCAGAATTGATTGCGATTCTTTTGGGCACTGGTCAGGGCCCCGGCAAACTTTCCGCCGTAGGGCTCGGACAGTATATTTTAAATCAGTTGAGTTTGCACCACCGCGATCCTCTGGCTGTGCTACGCACTATTAGCGTTCAGGAGTTGACGCAGATTCACGGGATTGGCCCTGCTAAGGCGACTTCGATTTTGGCTGCGGTGGAGCTGGGGAAGCGGGTGTTTCAGTCGCGGCCGCCGGAAATGGCTGTGGTTGACTCTCCTCAAGCGGCGGCTGATGCCCTGAGTCAGGATTTGATGTGGCAGTCTCAGGAACGTTTTGCTGTGGTGCTGCTGGATGTGAAAAATCGGCTGCTGGGTACTCAGGTAATTACGATCGGCACAGCCACGGAAACTTTGGCTCACCCACGGGATATTTTTCGCGAGGTGATCCGCCAGGGGGCGACGCGGGCGATTATCTCGCACAATCACCCATCGGGGATTGTGGAACCGAGCCCGGAGGATATTGCTTTGACGCGACAGTTGCTGGCGGGAGCGCAGTTTTTGTCGATTCCGCTACTGGATCACTTGATTTTGGGGAATGGCGATTTTCGGAGCTTGCGACAGACGACGACACTTTGGGACGAGTATCCCCAGGGTGATTGAACTCTTCTACTTAACTAATTTCATTACTATCATTAGTTATTTGTATCTTTGGGTTCTCGAACGGCTGAATCAGCCCTGACAGCAGGCAAATTTTCCGGCTGGAGTCCCCCGCGAGAGCCTGTTTTGGGTGAATGTTGCTGCTGATACTTCGTTTCGATCGCAACTCGGTTAATCTAGTATAGGTAGGCTGAAGAGGTCGCTAATCCGATTTTTTTTGAGCATACTAAACGTATACTGAACCAGCACCTAAATACCCATTTATTAAGAAATTATTAAATGGGCTGTAAAATACACGGTGTGGTGATAGGAGGAGAACTGTGTTTCTGAGACTTGCAGAACAACACCGTAAATTCGTTCAAGATTTGGTAATGAACCTCCAGGCTTTAGCGATCGTGCTAGAGCATCGGGGTTATCTGGCATCCTGCTACACTTGCGGGGGTCAGATGAACAGTGCCTCATTTATGGTCAGTTTGACGGACAACCATCTGATTCGATTTTTAGTGTCAGATTACGGTATCACTTGGACTGAGATGCGGGACGACCGCGAACTGATGAAACTAGAAGGTGCAGAAGCGATTAATCAGTTACAAGAACTGGCAAATCTCGTAAAGTATCAAATCCAACCTTCGGAAGCTACTTTAGCGACGGCGCAGTGAGTGTAGCGATTGCACGGTTCCGAGGAAGGCGACGCAAGAAAGTTGCTGCTTGTCTGCTAAAACCGAATCCCCAGCGAGTTAGTTGAGAGGGTCGATCGAAGCGATCCTGGGCAGACGGCATACTTTATGCCAGAAGTCTCAAACTTGGAACCTCTAGTTTTTTTTCAGCAGTTGATTCTCCCTTGAGAACGATTAGCAAAATGTAGAAGTGTGACTGCTCGTTGGCTGCGATGTTAATTTCTCCCTTTGGCATTCACAAGTCAAAGAATTGAAATTAACTTTGAGCAGGCAGGTATAATTTAACATCCAGAGTGAGGATGAGGCTGTGAAGATTGGGCAAAAGGCAGCCCACGGGGTGTGATGTGCGGGCGAATGGCGTTTATTTTTGCTCTTAGATTTAGCCGATCGGGCTAATAATTAACTTGAAGCAGCATCACTGCTGTAAAACATCTCACAGCCGGCCCAAGCCGGCTAAGTTTTGCGTTGATCTAGGCTTCGGGCCAATGTTGGGCTGTTAGGTTAAACGGCTCTTTGAAGTGCACGATCGCACTTGCTACACTAATATTTTATAATATTTTAATGATTAGTCCGAAAATATTTATCGCCAAGTTTGGAGTCAGTATCAAATGGTAAATTTAAGCGAACTTCTAGAACCCATCGCCAGTCAATTTCGCAGTCTAGGAATTCCCGAACCAATTACCCATTGGGGACACCCTGTAATGATGGGGATCGTGGTAGTGGCGATGGGCAGTTTTGTCGGGTATACGGGATGGCAGGGACGTTTGGCCACCGATAAAGATGTCGCACTCAAAAGTCGATCGGATCACCGCAAGCTTGCACCGTGGATGTTTCTGTTTCTAGCTTTGGGCTATACAGGCGGCTTGCTGTCGCTGGTGATGCAGCACCAGCCTGTGATGGAAAGCCCGCATTTTTGGACGGGTTCGGCAGTGCTGGTTTTACTGGCTGTTGGCAGCTTGATTTCGCTAACGGGTTTTGGGGGCAATAAGCTGGCACTGCGCGCGGTTCACGCTTATTTAGGCACGACGGCCCTTGCACTTATGGTGCTGCACGCGGCTTTCGGTTTAAAATTGGGGCTGTCTATTTAGAAAAGGAAGGGGAAGGGAAAGAATATAAGGAAAGAATTTTTGCCATAACTTACGCACGGGTAGCCAGAAACCGGGTTTTTTACCCGATTTCACGGCGTTTAGCCCTTTACTCCGGCTGAAAAACCCGGTTTCTTTGGTAAGGAGTGCATAGGTTTCCCTGAAATATTCCCCCTCTAAATTGCTAATTAATGAATCAAGCAACGGGTGTCATCTTCTGTCTTGCCTACATTTTGGGATTGATTTCTACAGCGGTTTCTTGGGGTAGATACGGGATACTTGCTTTGGGAATAACGGTAGCGATCGCCCTGCCGAAATTGTTGCGGAAATATACTAAAAATTCTGTCAAAGTTACTAAGAAAAGACGCAGCCGACAAAAAGAAAATGCTCTGGAAGCACCCTTAGATGCGAGGGAAGATTTGAGTTTGTTGGAGATGCTGCCGAGAGCGAAATGGGTGTGGGCGGTTGCTGGTTTGGTGGCATTTCTAGCTAGCGTTTATTTTGCAGTTCGATCGCCCCAACCAGCAATAGATGACATCAGTAAACTGATTCCGGCGGTTGGAAACACTCAAGAAGTGGCAGTGACAGTTCGCGGTAGAGTTGTCAGTACGCCTCGATTGACTCGATCGGGTCGATCGCAATTTTGGCTAGAAACAGATTTAGTTAGCGAAATCAACGGCGGCGAGGGAGGAGCAGTTGTAAACCGCCCAGTATCCGGCAAACTCTACGTTACAGTTCCCCTGCTGCAAGCAACGGGTTTGTACGCCGACAATACGATCGCAGTTGTGGGTTCCTTGTACAAACCGCAGCCACCGTCAAATCCGGGGGCTTTTAATTTTCAAGCATATTTAGCCAGAGAAGGAGCTTTTGCAGGGCTCAAAGGCCGTCAAATTGACTGGAAGAGAGAAAAGGCGATCGCGGATGTAAATCGAGTTAACAGCCAAACGGCTGCTTTCTTGGAACCAAGCGGGATGCGGCCATCGAAAATTCAAGCGATGCGGCAGCGGATCGTGCGATCGCAATTATCGCAGTTAAATGTTCCCGAAGGGCCATTGATAAGTGCGATCGCCCTCGGCAAACAAGCAGTAGATTTACCTTACAACATCCGCGACTATTTTGTGCAGGCTGGATTGGCCCACGCGATCGCAGCTTCCGGCACTCAAGTTTCGATGGTTTTGGCTTTAGTTCTAGCTTTAACCAGGCGTTTTTCCAAACAATTGCAATTTAGCTTTGGCGTCGGTGCTTTATTTTTGCTAGTGGCATTAACTGGCTTTGAACCATCAGTATGCCGCGCTGCTTTGATGGGATTTGGAACATTATTTGCTTTGGTTCTCAGCCGCCAAGTTAAGCCGCTGGGATTGCTGTTAATCGCTGCTACTATTTTACTGCTGGTTAACCCTTTGTGGATTTGGGATTTAGGTTTCCAACTGAGTTTTTTGGCAACTTTGGGGTTAATCGTGACAACGCCGCCGCTGATGGCAAAGTTGGATTGGATGCCACCCGCGATCGCTTCGATTGTTGTGGTTCCGATCGCCGCTTCAGTTTGGGTGCTGCCGCTGCTACTTTACGTTTTTAGCGTTGTATCACCTTACAGCATTTTAGTTAATATTATTGCGGCTCCTTTGCTGTGGATTTTGAGTATTGGGGGGATGGTTAGCGCTTTAGCTGGATTGATTTTTCCGCCCGCTGGCAGTGTTTTAGCACAACTGCTGGACTATCCGGCAAAGGCGTTAATTGCGATCGCCCAATATTTCTCGCAATTACCCGGTAATTCTGTAGCTGTCGGTCAAGTATCGGTGTTTCAGCTAATCGCGCTTTACAGTTTAATTTGCTGGGTTTGGATCGGGGGAAGAAGTTCGGCAACAAGCAATGTACGGGATGTAACGGATAGAAGGAGGAAGGAAGAAAAAAGACGGAAGCCGGAAGCAGTCCGAGGAAAAAATCAGGAAAAGGGGAAAGGGAAGAAGGGGAAAAGCAGAGTTATTGCGTTGCCGAGTTTTTCATCTGCTTGGATTTTACCGCTGGCGCTGGTGGCGGGAATAAGTATCATAGTTTTGCCAGCTTGGCACGTTCAAGCATCTTTATTTCAAGTTACTTTGCTGGCGACATCTGGCGAACCTGTTTTAGTAATTCAAGATAGGGGAAAAGTGGCGCTAATTAATAGCGGTGATGAAAATACCGTAAGGTTTACAGTGTTGCCTTTTTTGCAGCAGCAAGGAGTTAATTCTGTGAATTTTGCGATCGCCACTCACGGTCATTTAGGATTGAGCAGTGGTTGGGGAAAATTACTAGCACGCTTGCCAATTAAAACATTTTATGATAACCATGCTCAGAAACCAATTCACCGTGGCAGCAATCGGGAATTTATTACGGCTGTGCAATCTCGCCAAGGCGTTTACTTTCCTTTAGAAACTAACAGTACCGTCGATCTGGGTTCGACGCGGTTGCAGTTGGTGAATGCGGAGATTCCGGTGGTAGAATTCCTGGTGGGAAATCGAACTTGGTTGCTCGTCGGTGAAATGACACCGGAAGCGCAAAAAAAATTGGCAGCAACGGGAACCTTGAAGCCGGCTCAAGTGCTGTGGTGGTCGGGAAAAGCCCTGACGGCTGAGTTGTTAAGCGCAGTGGGGCCGCAAGTGGCGATCGCCTCTACTGACGAAATTGACCCGGAAACCGCAGCCCAACTGCGCCAAAGCAAAACCCAGATATTCTGGACAGGGCGCGACGGAGCCCTCCAGTGGACGCCCGCTGCGGGATTTAAGACCACTTTGGAATCTGAAGAAAATCAAACTTCTTTTTTATAATGATTTACAATCTGGCGCACTGTGCGGTAAAATACTTTTAGCTCACATCTCAAATCAATTGGAGAGGTGGCAGAGCGGTTGAATGCGGTAGACTCGAAATCTACTTTGGAGGCAACTTCAACGTGGGTTCAAATCCCACCCTCTCCGTACATCTCAGCGTCAAGCGCGCACCTTATTAACCTAGGGTGCGCGCACCTTATCATATTATGAAATTCTACTCCACAATCTCAGTAGCATGATAGGTGGTTTCATTTCGGTAAGGTAGAGGCTGAAAATCTCAAGGGAACTCTTAACTCAAAACCTGGCATAAAAAAGGGAAGAGAGTTGGTAAAGCGGGCGGTTGCAAACCGCTGTCTCAAGCACGAATAAGGTGCGGGCGGAGGATGGGGAATTAGTCTAGATTCTTTGTTTCCCTAGTCCCTAGTCGCTAGTTCCTAGCACGAAAACCCCTAGCCTGTTGCTCGTTCCCCGTGCCCAGTTTGCTGTTTCTTCTCATAACGGGGCTGGTAGTTGCGAAGCGCCACTAATTGCGCTAGAGCAACTACGAACTGCTCACACCGGAATACAAATCACAAACTCCGAACCCTGCCCCAGGCAAGAATTGACTACTAATGTACCTCCATGTTTTTCCAAAACAATTTGGTGGGCTATCGACAATCCTAATCCGGTTCCTTGACCCACAGCCTTGGTGGTGAATAAGTGGTTAAAGATGTTTTCCTTGACTTCATTCGACATCCCCACTCCATTATCCTTAATGCGAATTAAAACCTGATTTTGGTCTTCGCTCAGAGCAGTTTGAACCGTGATTTGATTGGGTAGGGCTTTAATTTCCTTAAAACTGCGCCCCTTATTTGACTCCTCCAGAGCGTCAATGGCATTAGCCAGCACATTCATAAATACCTGGTTTAACTGGCCGGGAAAGCATTTCACTAGGGGCAAGTTACCGTACTCTTTCACAATTTGAATGGCAGGGCGGAACTCGCTGGCTTTTAAACGGTGCTTGAGAATTAGCAGAGTGCTTTCAAGTCCGTCGTGAATATTGAAAGAAACTGGTCGATCGCTATCTGCCCTGGAAAACGTTCTCAAACTCGTACTGATATTGCGGATTCGCTCGACTCCTTCCTGCATCGAACCAATCAATTTGGGCAAATCTTCTCGCAAATACTCCAAGTCCATATCTTCAATTTCTGCTTCAATTTCTCCTCCCGGATTGGGAAATTTTTCTTGATAGAGATCGATCAAATTGAATAAATCTCCCACGTATTCTTGAGCTGGTTACAAATTTCCCGCGATAAAGCCTACGGGATTGTTAATTTCGTGGGCTACCCCTGCGACTAAATTTCCCAAAGCAGACATTTTTTCACCCTGCACCAATTGCAGTTGCATCTGTTTGAGATCGTGGATAGACTGTTCTAGTTTTTGGGCATATTCCTGGGATTGTTGATACAGTCTGGCGTTTTGTAAGGAAATTGCTGCTTGGGAGCACAGGATGTTGAGGATGGCGACGCGATCGCCCGTGAATACCCCTGTTGCTAAATTATTTTCCAAATACAAAATCCCCATCATTTTCCCTCGCTCGCCGATCGGAGTGCACAGCAGGCTTTGAGGTTGGTGGTGGATTATGTAGGGGTCAGATGCAAATCTTGGTTGATTGCTAGCATCATCAAAAATAAGGGTTTCTTTTGTACGTTTGACGTAGTTGATTATGGTGAGAGGAATTACTTCGCTCTCCTCAACCGGAATTGATTGCAGAAGGCACTCTTGGCTGTTTGTGCAGTGGACGTTTATCCTCCAGTTTCCCTCTTCATTCAAAATTAATGCTCCGGTTTGTGCTCCGGCATTCTTTACCACCACTTGCATGAGGGTAGTGAGCAATTGATCGAGTTTAATTTCGCTCGATAGAGCTTGAGAAGCTTTGATTACTGTCGGCAAATCTACTAAGCCCCAACTGCTAGTGCTACCGATAATTGTTCTATTCGTGTTAGATACGGATGATTCACTGCTGGATGTGTGAGTTGTTTCGGTCGGATTGTGGCGAGTTCGCTCCTGTTGCAGGATCGCAGCAAGCAATTGGGGATAACGCTGTTCTAAATGGTCAATCTTTACTTTTGCTCCCCAACGAGCGTAAGCATAGTAAGCATCAATTAAATAAGGTTTTGCCAGTTTTTCTTTACCCCATTCTAAATAGAATTTAGCAGCGAGTTCGTGAGCTAGAGCTTCCTCGTTGAGGTATTCGTTTTCTTTGGCGAGGGCGATCGCCTTGTCGTACATCTCAAGCGCTTCTATTTTTTGGTTTAAAACCCGATGCCGTTGGGCCTCTACTAGATAGAATTTATGCAGATGATTCATGGGGGCATGATGCGCCCATTTCTGGATTTTTTCTTGATTAGCTTGTACTCTGTCAAGAACTTCCTGTTGCTCAGACTCTGGAGTATCGGCATACACTGCCAGCCGCACTAGAGAATCGTAGAAATAGAAGAGGACAACAGTTATCTGCCCAGAAGCTGCGCTCAAATAACTTTCTATTTGAGCGATATTTTTTAAGGCTTCCGGGTAATTTTCCAACAGATAACAAAGCACAAGTTTGTGCAAGTATAAGTAATGAATCCCCAGGTAGTTATTGGTTCGCTGATACAGTTGCAACATTGTCTCTTCGTCGTAGGCTTCTCCGTTTAACTGGGATGGGTATTGCGCTCTGCCAATCAAGTTCAAAACGGCTTGCCAACAAATTTTAAGATAAGAAAGTGCTGCTTCCTGGTGAATTTTACTAACGGCATCTGCGTAGCTTGCTATCTCTCGTTCGAGTTGCGTTAGTTGCTTGCCAATAAAATACGCATAATAACTGTATTCATAGATAGCATAGCCAGCAAATTCTAACTCTCCAGTTTCCCGCCCACAAAAATAATCTGACAGCAAAGGTTTTAAGGTATTTCTGAGGTGTTCTTTCCAAGGTTGAATACCAGAATGCACGATTGCGGATGTCTTCGCTTGAATTTCTGTGGCATTTAATTTTGACACTAGACGTAAAGCAAGTTCACCTAATTGATAGCCCCGCTCAATATCTCCCATCCCACAGAGAAGAAAACTATATATGGCAAAAGCATAGGGAGACAAAGAAGCATTGCCATATTGGACAGATAAATTGACCTGTTTGCAAATTACCAAAGGCGCGAGTGGCGGCAGCGCTACGTAGGCAGGAGAAAATAGGCTTGACAGAATCCTTATAGTTGCTAGTTGTTGAGTATCTGTCATCAGAGGGAGATCGATTAAGTCCTCAGTTCCCTTTCCGCTCAAAATTGATGCGGTTTCTCCTAGTGCCTGTCCAATATCAGATAAATTTGGCTCGGAGGGAAACTCTACCCCCAACTGCTTTAAGACTGGCAACCCTGTATTCAGCGCTTCCTGTAGCTTATTTTGCGCCATATAAGCTTCTATTTTTACTTCATATACCTTCACTTTTTCCAGTAGCGTTTTGGCACAGCTTTCCACGACTGATGCTAATGTCTCCATCCGGTCAAAGTCACCGCTTAGATATGCCGCTTCGGCTGCTTCGGTATGCAGCGCTAATGTTAGTTCGTATTGATTCTCCCAACTATTTACTGCCAGTAAGTAGGTCGGCGGGAAAATTTATAAGTATGTAACAAAACATTAAGTAGGACGGTCGGCTCTCAATTTAATGCGT
>NZ_JAUBRP010000029.1:0-13201 GCF_036701935.1 Microcoleus sp. M2_D5
GGGATGGGCGTCCCGCCCGTCCTTTTTGGACGGGCGGGACGCCCATCCCACAAGAAAAAAGGGAAATTATTTAATTGACGATCCTTAGTAGATTCTTAACATTTAAGTAATCCAAGTGTCAAGCCCCCCCTCGCAAGATGGGGGCTTAATATTTTAGATTTTAGATTTTAGATTTTAGATTTTAGATTTTAAGTTTTGATTGTTGATTGTTGATTTGAGATTGTTGATTCAATAATAATTGAATAATTATTGATATTATTCTTAAATTCCCCATTCCCCATTCATAATTAATATGTCTCTTGTTCCTTTGCCCCACAAAGTTATCGGCGTTGCTGCAATCTGGAACGATCGCCAACAAATTTTGATTGACAAGCGCCGACAACATGGACTGCACGGGGGTTTCTGGGAGTTTCCGGGCGGAAAAATAGAGCCTGGGGAAACGATCGAAGCTTGCATAAAACGGGAAATTATGGAGGAGTTGGGGATTGTTGTAGAAGTTGGCGCTCGCCTGATTACGATTGACCACGACTACACTAAATTTACAGTTAGACTATACGTGCACCACTGCCGCCACGTCAGCGGGGAACCGCAAACGATCGAATGCGATGAAATTCGCTGGGTGACACTCGACGAAATTGACCAATTTACTTTTCCCAAGGCAAACGCACAGATTATTGCTGCACTGCGGAAAAGTTGAGCTGTAATATAAAATTCGGTTGCTACTTAACAACTGACAAATGACAGCTAAGGAATGAGAATTAAATAACTTCCACTCTTGAAAGTGGGATGGGCGTCCCGCCCGTCTTTTAAGGACGGGCGGGACGCCCATCCCACAATAACAATTAAAATTGTAAGTTATTTAATTCGCGATTCTAAGTTTTATTTTTGGACGGGCAGAGTAAAGTGAAAACAACTGCCTCTATCGGGTACAGAGTCTACCCAAATTTGACCGTAGTGCGCGCGGATTATGCCTTGACACAGAGACAGTCCAATGCCGTAACCGTCTTTTGATTTATCTCGCTGCAACCGAAAGCTGTCTTCAAAAATGCTCGCGCAATCTTCTTCTGGAATTCCCGGGCCGCTGTTGCAAATGCTGACTTGAACTTTGTAAGCGGTGCGGTGGAGAATGGACAGATTAACCGTTCCTTGGTCTGGGGTGTACTTGCTGGCGTTGTCCAGCAGGTTGACCATGACTTGTTTGATGCGATCGGGATCGGCATAAATCAAGGGCAAATCTGCGGGAATGTCTGTTTCTATGTTCAGACTTTTCGCCTGAAATTTGTCTTGAAACTGCATGATTACATCTTGACAAATCGCTCCCAGTTCGATTCTTTTGGGTTCAATGTGGAGTTGAGCGTTTGTACCCCGGGCTGCTTGCAGGATATCTGTAATCATACGATCGACAATTCGGATTTGGCGGCGGGCTTGTTTCATCAAATGAGCCGCCAGACTCGGTGTCAAACGCGACTTTTCTCCCTCTTTCACCTTCTGACTTGACTCCAAAGTCTCCAAAGCCAAAGATGCGGCCGTCAAGGGATTACGCAAGTCGTGAGCTAGCATCGCAATAATCCGGTCTTTCAACTGCAACTGCTCTTGCAGGTGTTCTTTTTCCTGTTTGAGGCGAAAAACTTCATCGGAAAGCTGCACGAGTTCGGCGGCGCAAGCAACCGAATAGATGGGTTTTGGGTCAGTCAGGGTTTCAGCAATAGCTGGGATCGACTGTTGCCCAGCTGCGTATTCTTCTACAGAACGCTTCCAGCGGGGCCACCAGTGTTCGAGTTGGGCGATCAAATTGCTGCCGGCGAGAGTTTGTCGCGGATCGGGATGAATTTTGAGCAGCGAGGGAGTGGCTACAAGTTTAAAGTGTTCGGCTAAATCGGGCTGTTCTCCTACGTCGATGATTTGAAGCTCAAAGTCGCACTCTGCCTTCAAATCCTTTAGGGACTTGCGGATGTGTCTGGTCTGTTCCCGGGAAGAGGGACGCTTGTCTACGAACAGCAAAAGCTGTAAAAGCGGTGCGGGATTTACCGGCTGTTCGGGAGAACAGTCAGTGCCGCTGGTGCCGAGTGTGGGATGGACGCTGTTGAGCTTTTCGATCGGGTGAAAATAATTGAGCATTGCCGAGCCGAGTTATTTCACTTCTACTTTAATTTAATACTTACTTTAGATTTATGCTATTGTCCGATAATTTCATTACAGGCGGGCAGATGATATTTTTGAGATGGAAGAAAAATGAGTCGCTGCGGGTGGTGGTTCAAGTGGCAGCCGCCTTTTTTGTGCTGTGCCTGTTGCTGACGCTGCACCGCTACTACAGCTTTTACGCTACTTACGACCAAGGCATTTTCAATCAACTTTTTTGGAACGGCACTCAGGGTAACTTGTTTGAGAGTTCCCTCTCTTCGGCTTTGTCCACTAATGTGGTTCACCAAAACCAGCTTCCGTCCGTATCTTACTACCGGTTGGGGCAGCATTTCACCCCGGCGCTAATGCTGTGGCTGCCAATTTACTCTCTGTTTCCCTCGCCCGTCACTTTGACGGTGTTGCAGGTGACTTTAATTACGGCGGCTGGAGGAGTGCTCTATGCTCTCGCCAGACACTATCTGGAACCAAAGCTGTCGGCGACAATTGTTGTGAGCTATTACTGCGCTAACGCAGTCATCGGCCCGACTTTGGGAAATTTTCACGATATTTGTCAAATGCCGCTGTATGTCTTTGGCTTGCTGCTGGCGATGGAGAAGCGCTGGTGGCCATTGTTTGGGATTCTGGCAACTTTAATTTTGGCCGTGCGAGAAGATGGGGGAGTTGTTTTATTTGGCGTCGGAGTTTACCTGATTTTGAGCCGGCGCTACCCTCGGACTGGTTTGGCTGTCTGCATACTCAGTTTTGGTTATATGATCGTCCTGACCAATCTGATTATGCCTTTGTTTTCTGCTGATATATCTCAGCGGTTTATGATGGAGCGCTTCGGCCAATATGCCGAGGGAGATGAAGCTTCTACTCTAGAAATTATTTGGGGAATGGTGAGTAATCCCGGACGGTTGGTAGCTCAGTTATTTACGCCGTTTTTTGGTAAGATTAGATACCTGCTCGGCCAGTGGTTGCCATTAGCTTTGGTTCCTGCTTTCGCGCCTGCGTCTTGGATGATAGCTGGATTTCCGCTGCTGAAGCTATTTTTAGCGAAAGGAGAGTCGGTGCTGGCGATTAATATTCGCTATGCGATGACTGTGGTTCCAGGGCTTTTTTATGGGGCGATTCTGTGGTGGGCCCAGCGTCAAAAGGAAGAAGATAGAATGGTGAGAGAGGAAAGAATGTTTTTGCGTTTTCCTTCTGCTTTATTTCCTCTCCCTTCTTCTTCAAAGTTTCGCCGCTTTTGGGCGTTTTGCATCTGTTTGTCCCTATTTTTTACCTTCACTTCTAACCCAAATCGGACTTTTTCTTTGATTTTGCCCGATGCTATCGATCCTTGGGTGCAGGTTCCTCTCGTCAGACAATGGCAGCACGTTTTGCAAGTGCGGCCTCTATTGGCTCAAATTCCTGCTGATGCTAGCGTGGCAGCGACGAATACTATTGTGCCGATTTTGTCAAGCAGGCGGGAAATTCTCAGGTTTCCGATGTTGGAACTCCGCAATGATGCGGGGAAGGCAGTGAAGATGCAATATGTAATTGCCGATTTGTGGCAGTTGCAGCAGTATCAGGCTGCGTTTCGCGCGGAACGGGGACAGTTGCGGGAGATCGTGCCGGCGATCGATCGAATGTCCAAATCTGGAGAGTACGGAATTGTTGGCTTTGAAGACGGCGCGATTTTGATGCGTCAGGGTGCTGTTTCTAATTCTGCATCTGCTGCTGCTTGGACTCGTTTTCGGCGCGAATTGGAGCCGATTTTGAAGAAAGGGTAAGCGGGTAGGCGCGATCGCCATTGCTGCCCTCAGTGGCTCAAATCTTGAGGAAACCTGTTTTTTTCAGGTAATGGCGATCGAGCAATTTCCTGCAAAAACCAGGTTTAGCCATGATTTTCTGTCTTGGTTGCTGCCAAAAGTCAGGCATTCGGCATCAACTTGCGCTTAACTTAAATTTAAGGGTGATAATTATACAATAAATCTGTTAATCCTAAACATTAAGTTATATAAAAAATTTGGAGGAAGAAAGATGAAAATTTTGGTATTGGCATGGGAGTTTCCTCCCAGAATCGTAGGCGGTATCGCCCGCCACGTATCGGAACTATATCCAGAATTGGTGAAGCTGGGACACGAAATTCACTTAATTACAGTAGAGTTCGGCCACGCGCCGATGTACGAAGTGGTGGAAGGAATACGTGTGCATCGGGTGGTGGTGGGGCACGCTAGGGACTTTTTTCACTGGGTGGCGAACCTTAACCAAAGCATGGGCTACCAAGGCGGGAAACTGATGCTTGAGGAAGGCTCCTTTGATATCATCCACGCTCACGATTGGCTAGTGGGAGATGCGGCGATCGCCCTCAAGCATACCTTTAAAGTACCGCTAATTACCACGATCCACGCCACCGAATACGGGCGCTTCAACGGCATCCACAATGAAGGGCAGCGCTACATTAACGCCAAGGAAAACGACCTCGCTTACAATTCTTGGCGGGTAATTGTTTGCAGTGATTATATGCGGCGGGAAGCCGAACGGGTACTAGCGACTCCGTGGAACAAAATAGAGGTAATTTACAACGGAATTAGACCCGATAAAAAGCCCCGCTGGCACGAATTTGACGCGATGAACTTCCGTCGTCAGTTTGCTGCTGATGACGAAAAAATAGTTTATTATGTAGGAAGAATTAGCTACGAAAAAGGTATTTCTGTATTTCTAAATGCAGCACCTAAAGTAATTTGGGAAATGGGGGGTAAAGCGAAAATTGTAATAGTTGGCGGCGGCAATACAGACCATCTCAAACAGTTAGCTTGGCATTTAGGAATTTGGAATAAGTGTTATTTTACTGGGTTCATGTTTGAGGAACATCTCGACAAATTTCAGACTGTGGCTGACTGCGCGGTTTTCCCCAGTCTTTACGAACCTTTTGGGATTGTAGCGTTAGAAAGCTTTGCTGCAAGAGTGCCTGTGGTGGTTTCGGATGCGGGCGGACTTCCAGAGGTGGTGCTGCACACTAAAACTGGCGTTGTTACTGAGGCAAACAATCGGGATTCTTTGGCCTGGGGAATTTTGGAGGTTTTGAAAAATCCGGGTTACGCGCAGTGGTTGGTTGACAATGCTTATCAAGATTTGGAACGCCGGTTTAGTTGGCCGAAGTTGGCGATAGAAACCCAGTGGGTTTATGAACGGGTGGTGGAGGAAAGGGCTGGGGTTGATTGGTAAGAATGGCGACGGTTGACGGTTGACAGTTGACAGTGAGTCGAAGATCAAATTTTTTGCTGCAAATATTAATAATTTATAACACAATGATAGAGACACTCGAACTTACTTTGAGTGCACTCGGAAGATTTAAAGGGAATTAGCATCTTGAATATTTTTAGGGACATCGATCCCCAACCCAGACGCAGCTTACTGATTTTATTCACCGCAGGCCTGCTATTCTGGTCGAGTTTGGCTTCGCTGCTGCCAACTTTGCCGCTGTACGTTCAATTTGTGGGCGGCACAAAACAGCAAATTGGCTTTGTGATGGGTGCATTTGCGATCGGACTTTTGCTGTCGAGGCCGCAGTTGGGTAAAATAGCCGACAGCAGGGGGCGAAAACAAGTTTTGCTTCTAGGCGCGTCAGTCGCTGCGATCGCCCCTTTGGGCTACCTGTTAGCTCAATCTATCCCCTTACTGTTACTTATTCGCGTTTTTCACGGCATTAGTATTGCCGCTTTTACCACAGCTTACAGCGCTTTGGTAACAGATTTGTCGCCACCAGGAAAGCGGGGCGAATTAATCGGTAACATGAGCTTGGTGAATCCTATTGGTCTAGCAGTTGGGCCGGCTATTGGCGGATTTGTGCAAGCTTGGGTCGGTTATACTCCTTTGTTTGCGATGTCGGCGGCTTTCGCTGCAATAAGTGTATTTTTTACCTGCCAAATTGCGGAACCTAATTTTGCAGATTTAACCAAATCGCACTCGCTATCTGAGGACAAAAATAGCGAAAAATACTGGGAAATGCTGTGGAATCCGAGAGTGCGGATTCCGGCTTTAGTGTTATTGGTGGTTGGCTTAGTATTTGGAACTTTGAGCACTTTTATGCCTTTGTTTATCCAAGAAACTAAGGCTAATTTGAATCCGGGATTATTTTATTCTACGGCAGCTATCGCCAGTTTCGGTATGCGGTTAGTCACGGGACGGGCTTCTGACAAATACGGCCGCGGCTTGTTTATTTCTGGCGGCTTAATCTGTTATGCCGTATCTATGTTATTGTTGTATTTTGCTAACAACACCAGTGCTTTTTTAATAGCAGCTTTGGTTGAAGGTTGCGCGGGCGGTACGGTTTTGCCGATGATGGTAACGCTGATGTCGGACAGGTGCGAACCTCGTGAAAGGGGCCGGTTGTTTTCGCTTTGTATTGGCGGATTTGATTTGGGCATTGCGATTGCTGGGCCCACTTTAGGCTTTGTGGCTGAACAAGTTGGCTACAGAAATATGTTTGGTTTTGCGGCTGGCCTCGCTGGCTTGGCTTTGCTGGTTTTTATTACTCAGTCTAGCAAGGGCTTGTCTAATTCGATGAAATTTGCGATCGGTCGAGGCAAAGATGTTTATGCCTTGAACCGATGATAAGCTGTTACGCATTTAAATTGGAAAATCTGGACAGGCTAGAAGCCCGTCCCACAAGAGTTTTATTGATTTTTGACACACAGTTTAAATGTAGAACAGCTTATAACAGAAGCAAGAAGGAAGAGGCAATCAGGGGACTTACCAAAAAACCCGGTTTCTCCCAAAAATCGTGAATCTATGCGACAGATATTGAGGCAGAAACCGGGTTTTTGTTCCCGCGCAGCATTCTGAAAAACAGGCAAGATGCCTGTTCCACAAAGATTAAAAAAGTTCTGAGTTTTAAGTCGTGAGTTGAATTAATTTTTTAATTCAAAACTCAAAACTCAGAACTCAGAACTCACAGCTTATAACATTTTTAAATGGGCTTGGAGGGATTCGAACCCCCGACCTCATGGTTCGTAGCCATGCACTCTATCCAACTAAGCTACAAGCCCCTGTTGAGTTCAGATTTAATCTAAAATTGATTAAGTTCTTTTCTCACAGAATCTAACATTAACACCATTACCAAAATAATGCAAGACCTTTCGCAAACTTTTTCTAAATTGCCCGATCGCACACAGCTAACTCACCTCAACAACAGCGGGGAAGCCCAAATGGTGGACGTTTCGGCGAAGGTGCCGACTGTGCGGCAAGCTGTGGCTGCTGCCAGGGTGCGGATGCTGCCGGAGACTTTTGCGGCGATTGAAGCGGGGAATGCGCCGAAAGGTGATGTGTTGGGCACTGCAAGGCTGGCTGGAATTATGGCGGCGAAGCAGACGGCGCATTTGATTCCTCTGTGTCACCCTCTGCCGCTGAGTAGCGTGGAGGTGCAGGTGATAGCGGATGCTGGGTTGCCGGGGTATCAAATTCGGGCGACGGTGAAAATTAAGGCGGAAACAGGGGTGGAAATGGAGGCGCTGACGGCGGTTTCGGTGGCGGCGCTGACTTTGTACGATATGGCGAAAGGATTGGAAAAGTCGATCGCCATTGAATCGATTCACCTGGTGAGTAAAAGTGGTGGCAAGTCTGGAGATTATAAAAATTTAGAGGCTTAAATTTTCGGCCTTGAGAGGGATGTAGGATTCAAAAAGCTGCACTTAAGATTAAAATAGGCACGGAACTACTAATCTCAAGTGAAAAACTATGCCTCCTCGTTGGCCCCGCAAACCCGATCGCAATGATCCAGAGTACCGCCGGTTAGATGACCGCATGAATTTTGCTATCCACGTCGGTCTTTTTTCTGCTACCAATTCTGGTTTGTGGTTTGTTCACAATTTGCAAAAGGCTGATTGGCCTTGGGCAATTTCGGTAACGGGCGGATGGGCTCTAGTAGTTTTGGCCCACGCGATTTACATTTTTGCGATCGCCGATTATTCCCCCCTCACCAAAGATTCTGGCTGAAGGCAGTTGTCGGCGATTTGTTAAGTCTTTTGATTGATAACAAATAACTTTCGGCTTTTTTGATATGGCTAATACTACACAGGCGATCGAATCTTTAGCAGCAGAAATCGGCGAAAATGTCTACATTGACATTGCCAAATGGCATTTGTATTTGAGAGATGCCCACCTGCATACAGTTGTTGCCCAACAACTTTATTCAATGCTGGAAGATGGCAATTTAGATGCTGACAAAGTTGGACAAGTTTTGCAAGGAATTCCAGTCAAGTTGGGCGGCGGCAAGCGGGAACTGCCGCTGGCAGATTTGATTCCGATGCAGTGTCAAGTTCAGTTGATGGATGTGCTTGAAGAATTTCAGCGGAAGATGTAGTAAAGGGCGATCGCCTTTTTTGGTCTTTTTGTACCGAAGGGCGATCGCGCTTTTTTTTCCTTTCCTTAAACCAGCATGAAATTAGCCGATGTTATCGCATCTGCACTCACTCCAACCATCACACCTAACTGCTCCCCTGTCAAGAGATTCTTAATAATAGTTCCCTGAGTATTTTGAGTTATTTCCAACTGACCAAAACTCAAACCACCGCTTAATCCTATCAAGTCTTGACCCAGAGTAAAATCAGCGATAATATCAAATCCTTCACCAGCTTTTAAGGCAAAGATATCGTTGCCGCTGCCGCCAATCAAACTATCATTTCCCATGCCTCCATCCAGGAGATCGTTGCCTTTGCCACCAGTGAGAGTATCGTTGTCTGCGCCTCCGAAAAGAGTATCATTTCCGGCACACCCTCCCAGGATATCTGCTCCTTCATCACCGTTGATTAAGTCATTGCCTTCACCGCCACAGATAGTATCCGAACCTAACTGTCCAAACAGATTGTCATCACCTTGACTGCCAAGCAGGATGTCGTTACCTTTGCCTCCATATAAGGTGTCATTATCCTTACCACCATCGATGAAGTCATCATCTTTGTTGCCATAAATGATGTCAATACCTTCGCGGCCATGTAAGAAGTCATTGCCTTTGCCTCCGAAGATTAAATCGTTGCCAGACTCGCCAAGGATGATGTCGCTTCCTTCATCTCCGTAGAGAGTATCTTCATCTTTGCCTCCGGCGATGAAGTCATTGCCTTGGTTGCCATTAATAATGTCATTATCCGCACCGCCGTATAGGTTGTCATCCCCGGATTTGCCCTCGAATATGTTGGCAGCATCGCTACCTAGTAATTCATCGTTTTGGGCAGTGCCTATTTGAATGTCGGATGCGTCGAGTATGGTGTTTTCAACCCAGTTGGGTCGGTTTAAGTTGGGATAGGTAATTTTGTCGCAGATGCACTCATCGTTTGAGAGGTTATCAGTTGTTGGGGTGGGAGTAGGTGTTTCCGATGGTGTGGGTGTTTCCGAGGCTGTTTCCGATGGTGTGGGTGTTTCCGAGGCTGTTTCCGATGCGATCGGGGCGATCGGTGTTGGTGTGACGGGTGTGGTGCCAGTGTCAGTGCCGGTTTCGGTAGAGTCCTCCGAGCCATATTGTACGTTTTTGACAGTCAGGGGGCTTTCAACATTCGCCTCTGCAATCATCTTGTCAAAAGCAGCACCCGTGTTTTCAGCAAGCGCCTCCTCAATGTTCTTCGTACCAGCCCCCACTTGCTGGAGGTCTTTAGCCACCTCAGCTAACATCGCCTTTTCCACTTGAGCGAGGCGAAGCGCCGCCTCTGCGATCGAGATATTACTGGCTGCAATATCGCTGATGCGCTGATTGCCAGCAGCAATGATTTTTGCCACATTGCCTGCTAGACTGGCAACTTCTGGCTTTTGCACGCTTTGGGCAACTGACTCAATCAACTTCTGCAACAGAGCCGGATCGCTCAAGTTTACAGGACTTCCCGGCTCTACAACCTTAGATAGCTCTCCGATGACTTTTGTGGCAATCTCCACCTTAGAAAGATTGGAAGCACTGGCAAATAAATTGGTCACCAAGACAATTGCAACTTGAACCTGAACGTGCGGGCTGTAGATAATTAACCCAGTAAGTTCATTGTCCCGCATCGCTTCGATGGCATCGTAATTGCCCAAGTCAACATCTGCCGGAATTCCCAAAGCCGCCTGCACCTTGGCTTGAGCCTCTTCTGCATCCATTCCTTTGCGCTCTAACTCGCTGACCAAGGTCGTAAGCGGAGTGATGGTCGTACCTTCAGAAGCAAACAGGGGCGTTTCCAGAGGCAAATTCGTGGCAGTATTGATGCCACCAATTCCCACCACCCGGCCCTCTTCCGGGTCTAGGAAACCGCTTTGGTTAGTATCGAAATTGGGAACAAAAATATCTAAATCATAGGTGCCGTCAGCGTTAGTAATGGTAAAAGGTTCGTCGGGATCTAAAATTCCATTAAAGTTGGCATCGAAAAAAACCTCAGCCCCCGTTACTTCACTGTTAATGAATTTTCCAAGGGTTTTACCGAAAGATTTGCCTACCTTAGCGACTGCCTTCACACCACTGCTAAAGCTCTTAACGGTATCCTTAATAGCCGCTTTAGGACCTTGGCTAATCATGTTGAAGGGTAGAGTCAGCACTGAACCCACAACGTTTCTGCCAGTGTTAGCTAACTTATTGATCGGTTCTAATATGGGAGCCGGCAAAATCTTTTTGATAACAGGGTTATCTGTTATAGCAACAGCTAAGTTTAAAGCGCGGTAAGCCGGATTGAAATTCAAATAGGTCTTGCCCGTAGCCTCAGCAATTCCTCTAACTGTAAAGGATTTTGGCAGAACTGGAGTGGGAACAAACACATTGAACAAGCTGGGAGATTTCGATGTCCCTTGGGGGGCGGTGGAGTTTCCAGTTTCCCAACCAAATTTTGCCAGTGGGAAAGTTGCCAGGTTGTTCTGGTACAGGGTTGTCTTTAACGGCCCAATACCTGCTGTGGCTCGAATATCCAACGAACCATTAATTGTGCCGGAAACTGAATTGATGATATTCCAAGGTTGGGCGGTGTTGAGGACAGTATCTATCTCGGAAGCCCGCAATTTCCCATCGCTTCTACCTTCTCGCTCTCCAGCATCTCGCAAATCGACGTTGACATTTCCCTTGATTCCCCCCAGGATGTAAAAATCGGCTACCTTAATATCTGGGCCAGCTTTGGCAGCGATATTTGCGGAGATTGTCAGTTCGGGAACGTCTTGGCCAGTTCCGTCAGCGTTCTTGCGATCGCTGACATAAAAGCCATCTCTTAACAATTGGATTTTATCCGAGGCGTAGTTCGTTGCTTTCCACTGTTGCAGTCCGTAGGTGTCATACCCAAATTTTAGGTCAGCCTTTGCTTTCAAGTTTCCTTCAAAGCCTACACTCACCGGTGGGAAAGGAGGCAGAGGCTTTGTAATATTTATCGGCACATCCAAATCCAGATTGTCCAAATTCAGGGTCACAATTGGGACATCTGGTTTGCCTAAAAGTAGCTGGATGGCTGTTTCTGGCTTAGTGATAATTGGCACGTCCAGTCCATCAACCACCTCTAACGCTGTCAGAAGTGCGGCAGCTTTCGGATCTTTTTTCTTAAGCTCTTCCTTGCCTATTTTAACAATAGCTTTAGCCTGCGGAGATGTTTTCTCGAACTCTTCTATCCGTTTTAACGGGTTGTAATTATCTAGCTTAAAAGAGCCGAGATCCATCAAAATAGTCTCATTGTTTTTGATGGAATCGTTAACCAGCTTAGTCACCCGGTCTAACTTGACGATTGTTTCTATGAAGCCAGTGGATATTGGTCGACCTGACAAACTGGACAGGGTAGATACCATTTCGATGACACTGACCCGCTTCCGGTTGTTATCTATATCCTTAAACAAATTCTCCAGCCCGATTTTGGAAAATATCTGCGTGTCCGCATTCAGGAAATCAATAACTGGCCGAAAGGGTTTAAGAACCTGGTCAACCTTAGTGAAAACAGGTTGGGCAATGCCGGTTATAAATTCGCCAAAATCCAGTTTTGCATTATTGACCTCAACATTGGGTATGCTAGCAGAACTGACGGATTTACCGTTGACGTAATCAGCTTTTGGAAACCCGAACTTCATCTCGAAGACCAAGTTGGGGAATGCTTTGCTGACCACATTTGTCCGGCCTTTCAGGCTCAGATCCCCACTGGTGGAGAAGGTAGACTGTGATAAGTTTTGCGGGTTGTAGGAACTATTGAGTTCTGCCTCGGTCAGCCGATCGCCATCATTGATACCTCCCAGATTATCTAAGTCATTCAGCTTGAGCTGATATGTGCCCCCAATTTTAGTGCGCTTGCCTTCTGTGGTATTTTCGTTGAGGGTGGCTGGGAAAAATCCTAGTTTTGCAGAAGTCTTGAACGAGTCATTTAGACCAAACCCCAGATTAGTCGTCAGATTCGTTTTGGTCGTATCGATATAGTTGCCAAAAGTTTTGCTGTTACCCAGGCTGAAGTTTAACTGATAATCGAGGTTGGCATTCCCATTACCATCGGCGTTAAAGCCAAGGGCAGGCATTCCTATATCTTTGAGGACGTTAACTGTACCGAGTTGATATTTCCGGCCTACTGCAATATCCCAGGTGCTTTCCTCGTTAGTCGTATTCTTTTGAACCCTAATGTTGAAGTTAGTTCCTAGAGAACTCCGCAGGTTTGTTTGTAACTGCTCTGCCGTTAAATCACTACCTGTTTTGAGCGCATTAACCAGGCCATTTTTGAAGCTACCAATAAAATCTTGATTGAGGTTCTGGAAGGGGCCGATGATGGGAAGCTTAATACTTTCCTGTTCTTTTTTAAGAATTTCATCCAGCTTGGTTAATCCAGTTTCTACAAGGGAAAAAACCTTAGTATCAGCGGCGACAGCAGTGGTGAAATTCCAAGGAGTTGCACCTGTAGTACCGGCATAATTGTTGCCAGCTAAATCTTTAATTGCACCGCTGGCAATTTCAACATAGTAACCAGTACCGGGCGCTAAATCTGCTGTGGGATTAACGGTGACTGTACTACCAGTAACAGTGACATTGGCCGCTGTGACATTGATAGTTTCCACCACTGAGTTATCCGATACTTTCTTGATGACAATATTGCCAGTGCCTTTTTGTACGGCTTCACTCAAGGTGACGACT
>NZ_JAUBRP010000029.1:13301-15355 GCF_036701935.1 Microcoleus sp. M2_D5
AAATCAGCAGCAACTGCAACACTGGTGGCGTTGTCTGCGGGGGTGAAAGTGGCTGTCGGGGCTGTGGTATCAACGGCGACAGCAGTGGTGAAATTCCAAGCAGTTGCGCCTGTAGTACCGGCATAATTGTTGCCAGCTAAATCTTTAATTGAACCGGCGGCAATTTCAACGTAGTAATCAGTACCTTGCGCTAAATCTGCTGTGGGATTAACGGTGACGGTACTACCGCTAACGGTGACATTTGTTGAGGTGACATCAATGGTTTCCACCACTGAGTTATCCGAGACTTTCTTGATAACAATATTGCCAGTGCCTTTTTGTACGGCTTCACTCAAGGTGACGACTAAATCAGCAGCAACTGCAACACTGGTGGCGTTGTCTGCGGGGGTGAAAGTGGCTGTCGGGGCTGTGGTATCAACGGCAGCCGCAGTGGTGAAATTCCAAGCAGTTGCCCCTGTAATACCGGCATAATTGTTCCCTCCTAAGTTTTTAATCGCACCAGCGGCAATTTCAACGTAGTAATCTGTACCTTGCGCTAAATCTGCCGTGGGATTAACTGTGACTGTACTACCAGTAACGGTGACATTGGCTGAGGTGACATCAATGGTTTCTACAACTGAGTTGTCGGAGACTTTCTTGATGACAATATTGCCGATGCCTTTTTGTACGGATTCACTCAATGTGACAACTAAATCAGCAGCAACTGCAACACTGGTGGCGTTATCGGCTGGGGTGAAACTGCTGGCTGTGGGCGCTGTACCATCAAGGCCGTTACCTTGAATGGTAAAGGTATAAGTAGATTCGTCGAGATCGTTGCTGGAAATATTAATTCGTGCGGTGCGAGTGCCGATAGCCGAAGGTTGGAAAGTAATTTCAAATGGGGTAGCTTGACTGGCACTAATAGTGTTGGCTGGTAATGTCTTGACGGTAAAATCACTGGCATTGGCCCCTGTAATGGTGACTACAGGCGTACCCGATAACGTCAAATTACTCGAACCCAAATTTTCAATGCTAAAGGTGCGAACTAGCGGGCTACCAACTGGGGTATCAGCAAAAGCAGTGCCATCAATTGTCGTGGGTGTAATATCTTGATTGGCGATGGAAGTACCATTGCCTTTAAGATCAATTTCCGGCGGGTTAATGAAGAAAGCTAAATCATTAGAGGCATTGGCATTGCCGTAGTTGAAGATATAGTTCCCACCCCCATAAGGGTTGGTATTCGAGAAAGAGAATGTACCTGTTCCCTCAAAAATAACGGAGTAGGTTTGCCCACTGGTAGCCGAATAAGGAGTGTCTAATTTAACTGTTTTCCAACCCATGCCCGATGGGAGTGATATGCTCTGTTGATAGGTAGGAGTACCTTTGTTCCCGCCAGCACCGCTGCCATTACTGCTGTTGTAAATCAATAAATTGCCAGTAAAAGCACCTCCGGTATAAACCGCAATCTCGCTAATTGTTCCATTCTCAGAAGCTGTGAAGCTTTGTCCCTGATGATTGGTATTAGCACTACCGTTTTGGGTTAATTGCGGGATGGGAGGAATCGGCAGCGTGGAAGCGGTGAGGGTTGTGAAGTTCCAACTGGTTGGCCCTGTAATCCCGGCATAATTGTTACCAGCCGAGTCTTTAATCGCCCCGCTAGCAATTTCTACATAGTATTCGGTACTTGGTGCAAGGTCAGCGGTAGGATTAATGGTGACAGTAGAACCACTGACGGTGACGTTAGCTGAGGTGACATCAATAGTTTCAACAACTGAGTTGTCGGAGACTTTCTTGATGACAATATTGCCAGTGCCTTTTTGTACGGCTTCACTCAAGGTGACGGCTAAATCAGCAGCAACTGCAATATTAGTGGCGTTGTCTGCAGGGGTGAAACTGGCGGCTGTAGGCGGTGTGGTGTCAGCTACGGTGGTGAAATTCCAAGTGGCTGCACCTGTAGTGCCGGCATAATTGTTACCTGCTAAGTCTTTAATTGCACCAGCGGCAATTTCAACGTAGTAATCTGTACCCTCAACTAAATTTGCTGTGGGATTAATGGTGACGCTACTGCCAGTAAC
>NZ_JAUBRP010000029.1:15455-80678 GCF_036701935.1 Microcoleus sp. M2_D5
ACTAAATCAGCAGCAACTGCAATATTAGTGGCGTTGTCTGCGGGGGTGAAACTGGTGGCTGTGGGGGCTGTGGTGTCAGCTACGGTGGTGAAATTCCAAGCAGTTGGGTCTACAAGACCGGCATAATTGTTACCTGCTAAGTCTTTAATCGCACCGGCGGCAATTTCAACGTAGTAATCTGTACCCTCAACTAAATTTGCTGTGGGATTAATGGTGACGCTACTGCCAGTAACCGTGACATTGGCTGAGGTGACATCAATGGTTTCTACAACTGAGTTGTCGGAGACTTTCTTGATGACAATATTGCCAGTACCTTTTTGTACGGCTTCACTCAAGGTGACGACTAAATCAGCAGCAACTGCAATATTAGTGGCGTTGTCTGCGGGGGTGAAACTGGTGGCTGTGGGGGCTGTGGTGTCGAGTAGGGTAATCGTTCCATAGGTATTACTATTATCAGTAGCAGTGGTACTAGCATTTGTGGCGGAATTACTGCTGTAGGTCACTCCTGATGCTGTTACGGTTGCACCAGCGTTCACGAAAATAGCACCGCTTTTACCCTGACCAGGCTGAGCGCTAAATCCACCCGATCCTCCAGTGGCACTGTTGTTATTAAACGTGACATTCGTTAGCATCAGAGAACCATTGCGAAGGAAAATGGCTCCGCCTAATCCAGCTCCGCCGCCACCGCCAGCGTCGTAACCATTGCCGCCGAAACTGCCTCCTAAGCCACCGCCGGTATTCCCGCTACCACCACCACCACCAAAGCCACCATTACCACCAAGGCCGTAGGTAGAACCGTTAGCAGCAACGCCCGCATTACCACCACCGCCACCGAATCCTCCAGAACCGCCTTGACCCGATACACCGCTAAACTGGCTAGCACCACCGGCACCGCCGCCACCAAAGTCACCTCCTTGACCGCCGTTGGTACCATTAGCATTGAAAGCACTGAGGCCACCGCCGCCACCCCCACCGAACCCTCCGTTGCTAGCAACTCCACTATTGCTGGTTGTGCCGCCCGTGCCGCCGGTGTTACCAAAGAAGCTACTGCCACCACCGGTACCCCCACCAGTGGTGCCATTAGTCCCAATGTCACTAAATCCGCCGCCACCACCCCCACCACCAGGTTGGTAGCCACCTGAGCCACCGGCTCCGCCGAAGCCGCCACCACCACCCAAACCATTAGAAGCGCCTCCTTGACCGCCTACTGCCTGGTTCTGGGTAAAGGTAACATTATTGATGGTTACTTGAGCGGGCAGTGAAGTTCCGTTGCCATTGATAAATAATGCACCACCAGCCCCTAGTCCACCACCACCGCCAGCAGCACCATTGCCACCTTGGCCCCGCCCGCCCTGTAGGGTGAGGTCGCTAAAACTTACTGTGCCTTGGTTGACAAAGAACAGGCGCACATCACCGTTGTCATTAATGCCATTATTATTGGCATCCCCGCTAATCTTCACGAGGTTCAGCCCAGTCCCCTGGATGCTCACACTGTCATCGACGATTAGTTGCGAATTGAGGCGGATGGTTTGGGAGGTGTTAAATACACTGGGATCGAAAATAATGGTGTCTGCACCCGTCTGGGTATTGGCTTGGGCGATCGCCTCGCGCAACGACCCCGCCCCACTGTCGTTGGTGTTCGTCACGGTAAAGGTGGCAAGTACCCCATCATACTTCTGTGCTCCTTGTGTCTGAAAAGCTATGGGAGTCTCAATGTTGCCGATGTTTACCTCCAAAGCCCAGTCGCCCCCTAGTGCTGCATTACCGGTCTTGTCGGTGGATGCTGCCACATCCGCCCCTGTTATTTCACTGAGGCGTTTTACGAAGGTTGCTCCAACTTCTCCCGCTGCTACATCGCATCCATAAAGTAGGATATCGCCATTTGCTGTCAGGGCATTTCCCCACTGTTTTATCTGAGCGCTAAAATTTTCTAAGTCATTCCCATTGAGTACGTCTGCACCGAGTTTTAAACTGCCTTCGCTGCCGTGAGAAACTATATGAACTGCTTCAATATCTTTTTGATCTGCCAAGGCGTTTGTAATTTGGTCGATCGCGCTGAAATTTTCATTTAAAATCACAATTTGAGCGGGATCGATGCCTTGGATCAGGCTTTGATAATCTTGTACAGAGGAGTCAACGAAAATAATTTGCTTGTTCGCGGTTGGTACGTTCATAATTCCTGACATCCTTGATATCTATTGTTTACATGGAAGTCTGGCAGGGGTTGAAACCCCCGCCTCGCTTAATTCCTCGCTATGAGGACTGAATAATTTATTAGTTCTCTTGCTTAAATAAATCGGGCGGTAAAATTGTTAGCCCGTTCCGCTGGAGGATTAAATAACCTGGAAACATCCAAGGCGTTACCGCGAATTAGTAACTCAATGCTGTCCATAATTCAAGCGATGTTTCTGATACAGAACATCACTTTGGCTTCGGGAAATAGTGCCAGGATTAATGACAGTTTGCTGCATCACAGGCGATTGGTGTCCCCGATCGCTTCTTTTTCAGCTTGTGGCTGGTAGTCAGCCGAAAAGATACTCATAATCAGCGTCGGTTTTAGTTCAGAGGAAATAAACACGGAGCACTGATTGTTTTGGGTCACGGCTGACAGCATTCGATCGACTGGCGCCCCCAATAGGGGAAGTCATAGCGCTGTGAAACCGGGGATTTTGTCGTAGTAGTGCAGCCAGTAAAGTAGAGCCTGAGCGGGGTAGTCCTGATACGAAGTGGGCTTTCACTGGCTTCGCGTGGGAATGAATGTATATACCATAGATGCAACTTTAATATATCATACTAAAGACATATTTTTCCTACCATGTTTTTATTTAACACTTGGCAACACAACATCCAGGTTTACGATATCTTTACAATCTAGAGATCGTGGGTTGGCTTTCCCTATCTCTATCGTTGCTTCGGGCCCCTGCCTCTGTAAAGTCGGAAAAGTCGGATCTTAAAGTCGGAAAAGTCGGATCTTTTCCATGAGGACATAATTTAGGCATCCAAAAGAGGCTGTGGGTATGAGGGTTTATTTTTTTTAGCGGATTTTTATTGGCTATTTTGCCAGACAGCATAAAGTTTGACGATATCTTGAGAATCTAGACATCGCCCTTGTTAATTACTCTGGAATTTTTGACCGCAGATGGTGGCGGATATACGCGGATGGACGCTTCGGAGTGTTGATTTGGATTTAAGGACGAGATCCCTTTTTGGTATGTGGTGTACTTAAGGGCTCTCGCACTTTTGTTGATTCCTTGAATCGGCCGCCAATTTCGGATGTTTATTTGCGAAAACGCCCCCGAATGCGATCGACAAACATATCAACTTCCGGCAACTTCATTTGACTGACAAACAGGGCAAAAACCCCTAACCCTACAAAACTTGCCACACTCAACTGCACTAATTGAATTACCAAACCTTCAGTACCCAAAACTCTTTGACACGCTTGCAGAGTAGCCAAGGTAACGAAAGCAGTTACAGAACTGGCAGAAGTTAACCCCAGAAAAGGCAAACTCCACTCCCCCCAAGGCAGGCCGCCCAGCTTTTTATCTAATAAGTACAAAAGCATAATCATCGAAACTAGATTCACTCCCACCGTCGCCAAAACTAATCCGGGCGCGCCAAAGGCTCCTACCAATAAATAATCCAAAATAGCGTTTAAAAAGATATTGATTATACTGATGCGAAAAGGGGTTTCTCCGTCTCCCAAAGCGTAAAACACCCGTACCAAAACGTCGCGTCCCAAATACACAAACATTCCAATACTGTAAGCCATCAATATCGGCGTGACAAACTCCGAGGCCGATCGATCGAAAGCATAGCGTTCGTAAACCACGCGGACGATCGGCCCGGCAAGTGTTACCATTAAAGCGCTCAGCGGCAGCATCGTAAGGGCCGTCAAAATTAAAGATTGACGAATTCGAGCTTTTAATTCCGGCCAATCTCTCGGATCGGTGAGGCGAGAAAATATGGGGAGAAATGGCACTAAAATTACATTAGAAATGATGCCTAAAGGCGTCATAACTAACAAGCCACTGTAACCCATCGCAGAGGCAGCTTGAGGGATGTAGGATGCGAAAAATAGGTCAGTATAAACATTAATTTGCAGCATTCCTGATGATAAGGTAGCAGGAAGCATCACCTTAATTACTTCTGGCACTCCCGGCCGTTTAAAATTAAACCGCAAGCGCAATGTTCCCAAGCCCGCGCGCCACTGCGCCACCAGTTGCACCAACCACTGCAAAACAGCGCCCGCTAAAGTTCCCCAAGCTAACACTAAGCCGCCAATTAGTGCGAATTCTGGCTGAATAATTTTGTCTCCGAGTTGCAGTGCGAGAATCCCTAAACCGCCGACAAGTGCAACGCTAGAAAATAAAGGGCTAATCGAAGGCAACCAGTACATATCGGCGGCATTGAGAGTACCGAAACCAATGCCGATTAAGCCTGAAAGTAATGCCATCGGCGCCATAATCCGAAATTGCTGAACAGCAATTGCTTTGATTTGTAAACCTTCTGGTGTCCTATTTAATCCCGGTGCCACCAAATCGATCAGCGGATCTGCAAAAATAATTAAAGCGATCGTCACCAACAGCAACAAGCCGCCGACTAAGGTGGTGATAGTCTCGACTAAGGGCGCTGCTTCTTTTTTATCCCGGCGGGCTAAAACACTGACTATGGCGCTGTGAAATGGCCCGTTAATCCCTCCCAGCAAAATAAATAAGAAACCAGGGATGACGTAGGCGTAGTTGTAGGCATCGACGGCGACACCGACTCCAAAGGCTGCGGCGATCGCAATTTGGCGCACCAATCCAAAGACTTTGCTAATTAGAGTGGCGACTGCGACAATGCCGGCAATCCCTGCGAGGGAACGAGAGGGCTTCTGTAATTGGGACACAAATGGTTACAAACGCTAGTGCTAAAAGGATTCACTTATTTTAATCGCGAATCGGGAGAATCATATCATGAACTGATAAAACTTCTAGGGGGAATTGCGCTGATACCAATTTTATCGATATTACTGACTTGCGGAAATTCAATAATCGATCGGGACTATTCGTCCTAACTACCAACCGCCGTTTCGTGCTATGATGCTTCAATCTCAAATCTACAATCTACAATCTACCATCTAAAAATGATGAAACAAATGAGTTGAGAAAAGCAGATAAATAACATATAGTTGATAACTTACGATCTATTGTGTTAGATCCCAGACTTATTTAAAAAGTGCGAACCCAGGTATTCGGTTATAGGTATAATCTACAATCTACAATCGAGAATCTAAAATCTAAAATCTAAAATCTAAAATCGAATGACTGGCTTAATTTACAAATATCCTCCTCTCTTACCAGGAATTCTCATCAAGCGTTACAAGCGATTTTTTGCCGAAATCGAACTAGATTCGGGAGAAATAATCACGGCGCACTGTCCGAATACTGGCCCGATGACTGGTGTTTGCATTCCGGGCAATCCAGTGCTAGTATCTCTTAGCGACAATCCTAAACGCAAGTTAGCTTATACTTGGGAATTAATTAAAGTTTGCGACACTGTGCCAACTTGGGTGGGAGTTAATACTGGGCTGCCAAATCGAGTAGTTAAATTAGCTTTGGAATTGAAATTGTTTCCAGAGTTGGGCAATTACAGTTTAATTCAACCGGAGGTTGTTTACGGGAATGATAAAAAAAGTAGAGTGGATTTTTGGCTAACTGGTGAGGAAAAACCGATTTTTCTGGAAGTGAAAAATACAACTTGGGTAAAAGAGGAGTTGGCTCTATTTCCCGATACAGTGACGGAGAGGGGACAGAAACATTTGAGAGAATTGATAGAAGTGGTGCGGCAGGGTTCGAGGGCTGTAATGCTGTATTTTATTAATCGCGGGGATTGTACGGAGTTTGCTCCGGGGGATAGTGCCGATCGCATTTACGGAGAATTGTTCAGACAGGCTATGAGTGAAGGTGTAGAGATTTTGCCCTGTCGCTTTGATGTGACACCGGAAGGCATTCGCTATTTGGGGTTAGCAAAACTAGATATACTAACCCCTAAATTATAGGTTTAAATTGCCTGCATTTCTCGATCGATCTCGACACTAGCCACGCCCGGTACTCTCTTTAGTCCTTCTAGCTTCGATTGAGAAACTTCTCCAATAACGATACCAATCACAGGCAGCACCTCATCCACTTTCATTCCCGCCGATTCTAAGGCAGTGACAACCGATTGAATTACCGATATGTTTTGGTCGTCAACAGCCACTATGATGCGCTGTACTTGTTCGTCAGACATATTTAGCATCCTTTGGAGTACATCCATTGCGCTATTGTAAATTGTCTACTGTTAGATCCCCGCAGGCTTAAAGTGCTGCGGGGATTTGGGTATTCTGCATTACGGAGCTTGTACTAAACCGCTTCCGACACGAGTATTTGGCAAGGGTAGCGCCATAGCATAGGAAGTCAGCAATTGCCAAAGTTCAGCGCCTCGTTTACCAGTCGATTCGGCATACAGGGCCGCGAGCCCAGCCACGTGCGGTGTTGCCATGCTAGTGCCATTGTAAGCAGCATAACGCCCTTGCTCCATAGGCACTGATGAGTATATTTCCACTCCCGGAGCCGCGATATCGACTTTAGTTCCTTGAATTAGGCCAGAGGTAGCCGAGAAGTCAGCCACTGCGAGGCAGTTATCGATCGCTGCAACAGCCATAATCGACGGGCTATTGGCTGGTTGTCCGACGCTTCCTCCGGTTCGTCCGTTATTGCCTGCTGCTGCCACGATCAGACACCCATTTTCCAGTGCTCGGCGGCCGACAGTTTCGTAAGCAGTAGACGGTGTTCGAGTGGGGTTTCCTAATGACATCGAGATCACTTGACAGCCGTTGGCGATCGCCCATTCCATCCCGGCGAGAATCCAGCCACTAGCGCCACTACCGGCATTGCTCAACACTTTACCGACATAAATGGTCGATTCGTAAGCGATCCCGTACCGCCGGCCGTTGAGATCCTTGAACCCGCACGCTGTGCCAATGCAGTGCGTGCCATGACTGTTGACATCTTGTACGTCCTCCCCTGGTACGAAGGACTGCGATAGGATCGATCGGCCCGCGAAGTCAGGATGCAATAAATCCATCCCCGTATCCAGCACCGCAACTTTCATTCCACTACCAGTCAGCAGAGAATTCATCACCTTCGTTGCCTTCAAACCCCAAGTAGACTCGATATCATCAGCAAAACATCGTGGTTTCTTGATTTCTGCTACCTCTGTATTAGTGGCTTTGTCGTACAGGTTATCCACCGCATCGCGATAGCCCCGCAGGTAATCTGCCGACAACCCATCGCCAATGGCGTAGAAAGTGCGCTCTGGTTCGATCGCCAGAATAGCCGAATCCTCTCCCGCTGATGTCATGACGCTGCTGAAAGCCTCTTCGTCTAAGGAAACAACGGCCACGCCGAGAGTAGGAAACACCGCTCCCCCTGATGCTTCGAGTTGGCTCAAGTCTAGAGCAGAGTCCGCGAAATCGGAAGCATTTGCCAGTCCTCTGATACCAGTTTGGTCGCTCAAGAGGTCTAATCCTTCTGTCACTGCATCATCGCCGAAAGTAATAATGTAACGCCCTGTTGTTTCATCGGCTCGGGCAGTTTCTGGGATGGAAAAACTAGGTTGTTCAGACATAAATACCTCTTCTTGATTGTTATTGGACATCAATGACAGTTTTTCTGACATTGATTTCTATGGTTTTTGTTGCCGACTCAACTTATTTAGCACTTACGCAGGCGAACAATTTTGACATTATTTATGAAGTAAGGTGCGGAGTGCTGCGTTCTACAGATCGACTCTGTGCGTAACTCCTGTTCTGTTTATTCGGCTAATTTGCTAACTTGATGGTAAAAATCCTCCTCTAAACGGCTTTTTCCTGTCTGGATCAGCCATTTTTCTAAGGTACGGTTTTCATCCGTAAGTAGTTGAGATTTACCATTAGCTATAGCCACTACCAATCCCTTATAAATCACAATTTTTGGATCGCCCTCTACCTCTTCACCACTTTCTCGGACAATCAAACCACGATACCCCAAGCCTTCATTAACAGTTCCTTCTCCTTGATGTGCAGACAATGATTGAAACCGTTGTGTGAATTCCTGAGATTCTTGCACGCTCAATTCCCAATGTGGGTTGGGTCTGCCACTAAACATATCCACTTCTACTTGCATCTTTTTGTCTCCTAAAGCTTTGACCGAACATCCAAGCAAAGTCACCAAAAACATTAAAAAACCCAAGCCAATTATCCTTTTTGGATATGTTGTGAGTGAATAAACCCGTTGCATGGTCTGCTTCTCCAGTGTGAGGAATCCACATTTGGCAGTGCTATAGATTCTATTTAATCTTTTGACTCTTACAAGTGTAAAAGTAGCCACAGAAGATGGTGTAAGGCCCACGGTTACAGGTAGCGGGGTTAGTGATGACTATGCCGCTGTTATCTGTATTTCGAGCCGCTGTCGAACCCGGTTTGTGACCCCAAAATCCTTCTCGCATTTTGCGATACCAGTGGAAATCAACAAAGCCCGGACCAGGGGCAATCACCAGTGCTACTAAATAGCGAGGGGCTTGTGAAGCGGGGAAACAATCGTAGCGTTTGTGCAATCCATCACACAGGGAAGCTTTGGTAACTTCTACGCAATTAATTGCAGTGTACTGATGTCCGCATCCTTTTCCTGGTTGGGCAAAAGTATCTGTCCGCTTGTTGCTGGCATAGTTATAGCAGTTGTTTTTCTGCCGAATTACGGGGTTGTTGTTCCAAAAGCCGGGGTTATAGGGCGAAGTATTATAAATGCAGGTAGCAGCCACCTCACTTGAGGCTTCTACTGCCATGTTTGGTAAGTCTTCAACCTCCGAAACTGAACGTCTGCTGCTGGTTTCCAGTTGTTGTCGCAGGAAATTCTGCAACATTTCATCTAAAGGTAGTTGTTCTCCGAAAGCCGATGCTTCTGGAGATGATTCTGCACTGCTCATTAAGCCGATCAAACGCTCAGCAATCTCGTTTGCTTTATCGCTAGCAGCACTCGCACCGGCTGCCATATACATACTAGCGGGTAGTTCAAAGTCTTGGGCAAGCTCGTCAGAGAGGGGTTCAATGGTGAAACCGCGAAACCCTAATCCAGCATCAGCAGAAGCTGCCTCGGCTACAATGCTACGATGATTAGCAATCTCTTTGAGCGTAGTTCGAGCTTCTTCCTCGTCTGCAACGATCCACTCGGGAGCGGGTCTTCCGGAAAATATATCGGCAGTAATCCGTAACATACTTAACCTCTTTTTTGAGTAGTTTTCAGCAAACAAACTCCACCTTAAAGTTGTTTAATAGCTGGAAATAACAACCTTGGCTGTGAGTGCTTTTTTAGCTGAGTTTCCAAACTGGATAACAGCTTTTGATCTAATAGTCGTCCAAATAAACTTGGAGAGCAATACGACGATCCGCGTAGAGGATTATGAAGATATTGCAACAAATTTTGCCTGTTTTTGGCATAGCTTTTTCTCACAAGACTGGGGCGTGCAAAATCCGGGAATAAACCCCAGCGCCAAGGCTTGCGTTTATGGCGTGGGGTTTCCGGTGAAGCAGCTAGTTACAAACAGATAATTGTGCCGCTCTTAGAAACACACTTCCACTTCGAGAAAGGAGTCGTCCGATAACAAGCCTGTGCTTTATAAGTCAGACAGCTACCTTGCAAACACACTTGAATTGATGCCTTCGCTAACAGGATATTGCCTTGAAGCGTCTGGCACTTATTGAGACCTATATTGGCACAGGCTACCTCAAGTCCTGCCAGTTTCAGGCAGACTTTAAAACCATCGCCAACTTTGGAATAACAAATTGCGATCGGCCCTATGATGCTAAAGCAGCCGGATAGGGCTTCATGAAGCTCTAAAGTAGCTGCCATCTGCTCATCTGCTTTTGTAACTTCCGTCATACCTTCTGGGCTAACCAAGGTGGCTAGTCCTTCTGCATCTAGGAATTCCAACGGATCGTGGTCGAGTTCTATCAATTCATGGTTTGCCATAATCTTGTCGCCTTTATTTAGGTTTGAGTTGTTGTCAATTAAACACCTCAGCCAAACAGCCACTACGGTTAGGCTGTGTGCTTGGTGTATGTTCTAATCCTCCTCAAAATAAACTCGGGCAACAATACGACGATCTGCGTATGGGATTATGAAGATAGTGCAACAGATTCTGCTTTTAACAACCCCAATTTTTCCATAGCCACCATCACTGCCGCAGTCCGGGTTTGTACGCTGAGTTTCCCGTAAAGATGTTCTAGATGTTTTCGGACTGTTCCTTCACGGCAACCAAGAATTTTAGCAATTTGGGCATTATTTTTATCTTTTGCAATCCAGAAGAGAACCTCTGCCTCGCGTTTGGTAAGTCCTAACAATGTCAGGCAACAAATAGATAATTCTTGCATTTCTTCTTCCTCTAATAGCAAGAGATATTGCTCTCCAATGGGATCGGGTATCAGGCGGACGCTCAACTGTTTTCCTGCTTGCTGAATGTACAATGGTAGACAGCTATATGGAATATCTCTGTTGAATGTGAGTCGCGATATCTGTTGATTGAACCAATGTTGTAATAGTTCTGGTAATGAGTGCGGGGCGCGGGATACAAAATACTGGTTCAACAGTTGTTCGGCGCGTTGAGTCATGAATTGCACCTGCCCTGCAATTTCCACAACTATCGCCCCTACCCGATCCAAGATTTGCTTGACTAATGTCTTAATGAAAGTATCTGACTCTTTGTTAGTGCGATCGCCTAAAACTTCGAGAGTATAATTTTGGTAGCAATTTTCGTAACTTTTGGCTTCAGCTTTTGCTGCTGGGAATTTATCAATACCTTCAGATGTTAAAATAACTGCGCGCTGATGCTTTGGTGTCTGGGAATTCATGGGAAGTATCTCCATTGGCATACAGGGTGAGAATGACGAAACCAGATACTCATGCGGGGCGGGTATCTAGCTCATTTCACTTTTGTTGAGGTATATAAGTGTAGAAATGCACTCTGAGATTTTTTGACGGTGCCTGATTTAAGTTGCTTTTCTTAAGTAATCACTAACTAATAACACTCGCTAGCTGTTAGTTACCAGTCGCATAATCGAGTGACTTGCATAAATTTTATTTTTGTGTTAATCGAGGGATAGGCTCTTGTAGAGATTGGCGATATGCGAAAAAGAAAGTGACAGTCAATCGACTTGAGATTTGAGATTTAAGATTGAAGAAAATGTTTAGTTGATAAATTACCTGTCAACATCAGGCGATGTTTCGATTACAATACACTATGTAGCATCTAATAAAAAAGAGCGATCGCACTATGGGAATGACCCTGACCGAAAAAATCTTAGCCAAAGCATCGGGCCGCACTAAAGTCGAGCCCGGAGAAAATATTTGGGTAGAAACAGACGTGTTGATGACCCACGATGTCTGCGGGCCCGGCACTATCGGCGTTTTCAAACGCGAATTCGGTGAGAATGCCAAAGTCTGGAACCCAGACAAAATCGTTCTAATTCCCGACCACTACATTTTCACCAACGACGAACGCGCTAACCGCAACGTGGATATTCTCCGCGATTTTGCTGCCGAACAAGGGATAAAATACTTTTACGACATCACGGATCGATCGGACTTCAAAGCAAATCCCGACTACAAAGGAGTTTGCCACATCGCGCTAGCACAAGAAGGCCACACCAGACCAGGGGAAGTGCTCTTCGGCACCGATTCCCACACCTGCAATGCCGGCGCTTTCGGACAATTCGCCACGGGTATCGGCAATACAGACGCGGCTTTTATCATGGGAACAGGCAAATTGCTGATTAAAGTTCCGGCGACAATGCGCTTTGTACTCAACGGCGAACTGCCGGATTATTTGTTAGCAAAAGACCTAATTTTGCAGATTATTGGTGATATTAGCGTTGCAGGTGCTAACTACCGGACGATGGAATTTGCGGGCGATACAGTTGAGCGTTTGACGATGGAAGAACGGATGACGCTGTGCAATATGGTGATTGAAGCTGGCGGTAAAAACGGCACGGTTGCGCCCGACAAAACTACGTTTGATTACGTTACTTCGCGCACTGATAAAGCCTTCGATTCATTTTACAGCGATGGGGATGCTAAATTTTATAGCGATCGCACCTACGATGTCAGCCAATTAGAACCCGTCGTCGCCAAACCGCACTCCCCGGACAACCGCGACTTAGCCCGCAACTGCCGCGATGTCAGGATCGATCGAGTTTACATCGGTTCCTGCACCGGCGGCAAAACCTCCGACTTTCTGAATGCCGCCCGCATTCTCAAAGGAAATCAAGTCAAAGTTCCGACTTATTTAGTACCGGCAACTCAGAAAGTTTACGAAGATTTGTTTGTCACAAAATACGAAGGTCAAACGCTTTCGGAAATCTTCTTAGCTGCAGGCTGCATCGAACCCGCAGCGCCTTCTTGCGCCGCTTGTTTGGGCGGGCCAAAAGATACTTTCGGGCGGATGAATGAAGCAGAAATTTGCGTGTCTACCACTAACCGCAATTTCCCCGGCCGGATGGGGAACAAAGAAGCGCAAGTTTATCTAGCTTCGCCTTACACGGCGGCGGCTTCTGCCCTGACTGGGTATGTCACCGATCCGCGCGAATTCCTGTGTTAGAAGTTGTTAGCGATGTTTAGAATCTTAGATCCCCGACTTCTTAAAAAAGTCGAGGATCTGGGTATTATGTTTTTTTTAGATGGCTTTACCTATCGCTGAATTTGACGGCGATCGGCTAGTTAGAATAAAATGAAAATAAATATCGATATCAAATCTAAAAAGTCATGATAAATCATAATATTTTCCGCAAAGTGGCTACCGCATTTGCCCTAATTGCTATTACCCTATCATGCAGTGCAACGAAGACAGTAACTCGGACACAAAAGAAAGCAGACAAGCCACAGCCACAGATTGCTTACGGCGATTTAATTGTTGACCCTGAATCAGAATATATTATGATTCCAGTTATTCTATCTAGCGATGAAAAATACTCTGGACGTGACAGTATCTCATCAAAATTAAGTTTTTATGGAGATTCAACGGGCAGCCGCATGATAGGTAACAATATGATTTTTTACAACAAAACTAACGGAGAATCTAATATTCTATTAAATAGAAAAGCGTTAATATCTAAATATGAATATTTGCTAGGTAAAAAAGATCCAGAAAATCCCAGCAATCAAAATGAACAAACAAATCAACAGAAGCAAAATTCATCTAAAAAAGTATCCAGCAAGCCTCAGAATCAATTGCTGTTGTTTCATATCATAGATAGCGACACAAATGCTGATGGCAAAATTGACGGCGCAGACGCGATCGTTGGATATTTATCTAACTTGGGAGGCAAATCGCTTCAGGCAATCACTCCCCCCGATACCCAGTTAATGAGTTGGGTATTTGATAAAAAGAGCGGCGGGATTTTTGTTACAATTAGAAAAGACTCTGATGGCGATCGCAAATTTACCGAAAAAGACGATCTCGATTTTGTCCGAGTTAATGTCAGCAAACCCAATGTAGGCAAAGAGATAATCGACGGTAAAACTAGGCAAAAATTGCAAAAAATTATTCTTAATTCAAAGTAAACATAAGGTGCACACCCTACTTGAATTGACAGGAGATTTACTTTGAAAACACTATTTTTAGCTTGGCAAAGCCCGGACAGCGGTTCTTGGTTTCCGATTGGTCGATTGATATTTAACGGTAAAGAATACCAGTTCAATTATACAAATGGTGTTCTAGAAGCTAAACTTAAGTGCGGGTTTCAACCCTTGCCATCTTTCCCGGATTTCAATAATGTTTACACTTCACACAAACTGTTTTCGTTGTTTTCTAATAGAGTGATGGGCAGATCGCGCCCTGAGTACCCTGAATTTGTACAGTGGTTGAATATCCCTGAACGCGAACATGACCCAATTGCTTTATTGGCGCGCAGCGGAGGCAAACGGGCAACTGATAAATTTGAGGTGTTCCCTTGTCCCGAACCAGATGAAAATGGACGTTACTGTATCCATTTTTTTGCAGATGGACTGCGATACCTTTCCAAGTCGGCAATTGAACGGATTAATCGGCTTCAAGTGGGCGAACTTTTGTATTTAGCCCACGAATTTCAAAATTCGCGCGCTTCCCGTCTGCTTCTGTGTACTAAAGATCACTGGATTGTTGGCTATTGTCAGCGCTATTTTGTGGATGATATTTTTGAAATTATTTTGCAGCATCCAGAATTGGTTCGCGTACAAGTCGATCGCGTCAATCAACCCCCAACGCCGCTACAGTTCCGCTTGCTGTGCAAGATGACTGCCGATTGGCGAGACTTTCGCCCCTTCCAAAGTCGGATGTACCAGCCGGTTAGCAATGATGTTTTAGCTGCAAGTGCGATCGGATAATCAGCAACAATAAGTAAAATTACGATCGCAGAATTAGGGAAGAAGTCAAGTTAATTGTTTTGAATTGAATACAGAAGATTGCACAATTTATACAAATAATTAGCTGAATCTTGACATATTTTACATAATAGAGTATGTTTGAGCTAATTAATCGATTCCTAATTTCGCATTCTCAGTTAAGCCCATACAATCTATGAAAATTATAGCTACAGATTGCTAATGATTTTGATTAGTATTGTTGCGCTAACTGAAACAAATTCTAGTTCTAATTTTTATATTTAGAACTCGTATGGGTGTAAAATTCACCGATTATAAACTTGAGACAATTGTGAGTATGAACAAAAAAATAAAGATTGGGATTGCTGAAGCTTTTGGTACTTTTGTGTTGGTATTAGGTGGATGTGGCAGTGCGGTTTTAGCTGGAGATAAAATCGGCTTTTTGGGAGTTTCGATCGCCTTTGGTCTGTCTCTCTTAATCATGGTTTATACGATCGGCCCTATCTCTGGATGCCACATTAATCCGGCGGTAAGTATCGGTTTAGTAGTTGCCAAACTGATCGATGCTGTTTTGCTTCCTTATTATATAGGAGGTCAGATTGTAGGGGGAATTTTAGGCGGTCTTGTTTTGTACATGATAGCATCAGGAAAACCGGGTTTTGATGCGGCGGCTTCGGGATTTGCATCTAACGGTTTTGCAGAACATTCTCCCACTGGTTACGGACTGTTGGCAGCAGCTTGGACGGAAATTGTACTGACTGCTTTTCTGTTATTTACAATCATGGGTACTACCCATCCCAAATATCCCGTCGGTTTGGGCGGAATTCCCATCGGCTTGATGCTGGTGTTGATTCACTTAATCGGAATTCCCGTAACCAATACTTCGGTTAACCCAGCTAGAAGTATCGGTGTGGCACTTTTTCAAGGCGGATGGGCAATCCAACAGTTATGGGCGTTTATTGTATTTCCCGTGATCGGTGGAATTATCGGCGTTTTGGCTTATAATTTCATTAAACCCACTATGGAAGAAATTTGAGCTAAAATCAAAAATAAGCCGGGTTTATTGAATTTTTTAGGGTGGTAGAATTCATCCCACAAATTAACAAACCCGGTTTGTCGATCGCACAACTTGATAAAATTGCAAGTATTTCGGTAAATAGGTGCCATGATTACGATCGTGATGGGAGTCTCAGGTTCTGGCAAAACTACTGTTGGCAAGTTGCTGGCGCAATCTCTCAACTGGGATTTCAGCGATGCCGACGATTTTCACCCATCAGCTAATATCGATAAAATGAGTCGGGGCATTCCTTTAGAAGATGCGGATCGCCTTCCTTGGCTATTACAATTGCAAGCTACAATAGACAGGTGGCTGTTAGAAAATAAAAATGTGGTTTTGGCTTGTTCTGCTTTAAAAAAATCTTACCGCGAAATGCTCTACCGAGACCAAAAGCGCATGAAGATAGTTTATCTAAAATGTTCTTTTCAGCTATTAGCCACCAGGTTAAAAACTCGCGAAAACCACTACATGAAAGCAGACTTGCTGTTAAGTCAGTTAGACAGTCTCGAAGAACCAGAAGATGCAATTATCATAGATGCTTCGCAGCCACTAGAGTTAATCGTGCGCCAAATTATATCATGTCCGATAGATAGCCCATAATACCATTGCCGGGGCGGGTTTTTGAGATTGTCCGTTAGGGGCCAATATTATTGGTGAAACCAACCTACAGGAATCAGGGTAATCGATCGGACATGATATGATGTGCGGTTAATTGCCCCCAATAAAACCTATAATACTAAATCGAGCTTAAATACCAGTTTATTTCTTAGTCCCTCTTAACTAGGGCAAGAATTTGTATAGTAGCTATTTCAAACGGCGAGTCTTAGCGAGGGTTTTTAACTCGGATTTAGTATAACAGTTATTTTTTTCCTAGCAACCGAGTTTATGAACCAAAATTAGCCCCCTTTCCGTTTCCAGACTGATAGGTTGGCAGCCCTAATTTTTGTACAAATATAAGAAAGCTTCTACTTCAGCCGCAGTAGGTTGAGATATAATTGCCCCGGGTTTCATCGCTGTCATCGCACCTACCGCACTGGCATAAGTTACAATTGTTTGGGCTATTTTGGGATCGGCTAAATTCTTAATTCCATGCTTGCACAACTGTCGCACAAAACCAGCCAGAAATGCGTCGCCTGCACCTGTTGTATCCTCAACATCTACTTTAAAGGCGGGGATTTTTCCTTCATTTTCCGAGATACAATAGGCGCAACCTTTCTCGCCGGCTGTCACCAAAACGCCTTCTACGGAATCGAGGCGGTAGGTAATAGCTCCAGCATCGGTAGTGTCAAACAACCATTCGGCTTCTTCCTCAGATAACTTGACAAAATCAACTTTTTTTAATATTTTTCTAATGCGCGCTTTTGCTTCGTCTGGATTTGGCCAAAACACGGGACGCCAATTGATGTCAAGTATAATTTTAACGTCATACTGTTCTGCTAGTTCGATCGCTCGGACGATCGCCTCTCGACTTTCAGGATAAGCTAATTCTAAAGTACCTAGCACTAAATATTCGGCATTTTCAAACAGCACTTCGGGTAGTTGTGCAGCGAGGAGGCGGGTGTCTGCAAAATCGGCCGTATCAAATTCCCCAAAACCGGCAAAAGATCGATCGCCCGCTTCATTCCGCAAGACATAAACTTGCCGCGTCGGCGCACTTGGATGTCGCTGCAATCCAGCAAGATCAACCCCTACTTCTTGCAATACCTGCACTAGGGAATTCCCCAATTCATCCCCACCTACAGCACCGATAAATCCCGCCGCCGTCCCCAATTTAACCAAAGCACAGGCAACATTAGCAGGAGCACCGCCGGGATATGCCGTCCAAGATTCTACCTCTTCGAGAGATACTCCTGGTTTGTCTGCTAAACAATCAAATAAAACTTCACCCAGACACAGAACGCGAGGATAAGTCATGTCTATTTTAGATTTTAGATTTTAGATTTTAGACCAGCAGTTGACAGCTCAATAATTATTTTTAACCCATCCCAGAAAAATTGCAAGCTATATTTTAATAGCTGCTCCTATAATACCAGACTTACTGATACTGGCAGTTACTCGCTCAACGCACAAGTGCAGTGCGGGCGTATCAGTTGTTTTACCTGAAAACATCTGCAGGTTTTGCCCGGATGTCAGATGCGGGCAGGTAAAGGACTCGCCCGCCACCGGAAGGGTGCCAGCAGTGCAAGTCGGTGCGGGTCATGCTGTGTCAGCGCTGGGTTTGCACTCTTGGCGATTCTACAGGCGAGTTGGTGCTTCGGGCCCTAAAGAGTAGCACAACAAATTAAATTTGCTCTTCATACTCGATCCCTCATCCTTTAGAATTGTAGATAGGTAAATATGCAGACATAGGAAAAATTTATGAGTGGGATTGTCTCTGGGACCCCTGTCACCCTTTCGGACAGAGAATTGCAAGTGGTAGAGTTAGTAGCAGCGGGATTGACTAATGAGAAAATCGCCGAAAAGTTAGAGATTAGCAAGCGTACAGTTGACAACCACATTAGCAATATCTTGAACAAGACGCGGGCTGACAATCGAGTTACGCTTGTACGCTGGGCGTTGCAGTGGGGAAAGGTATGTTTGGACAATATTAACTGCTGTCCTCTACCGCGGCCGATCGACAAAGAAGTATCTTAAGTAGGGATTTTGGTTGGGGACAGGCAAATAAATGATGCAAACGGCACAAGAAAAACAACTCCGCTATCAAATTCAAAGCCCTGGATTGCCGCTGGCGGTGTATCGCGAAGTGGCGATCCATTTGCGTCAAGTTGAAGGGGTGCAAACCGGTTTAATCCCGCAGCAGTCGCAGCGGTTTGATTACTACGACAGCCAAGTTGGAGGTTTGTGGATACAGTATCCTGAAGGGTTCGATTTGGCAGGTCGCGAGCGGGTCGATCGCATTTTGGCTTATTATGGCGATCGTTACGGAGCCTGGGAATCATTAGTTATTGGTTAATCCTTCGATGATTCGGCGATTGAAATCGCTACTACACAAACGAAGTCCACTCCAAGCGGACTAAGAAATAAAGACTGACTAACAAAATGAGTGCAATTAAAACTTTACCGGGAACGCGGGATATTTTGCCCGATGAAATTCGATATTGGCAAAATATCGAAGAAGTGGCTAGAACAATTTTGAAAAAAGCGGCTTATCGAGAAATTCGGACGCCTATTTTTGAACAGACATCTTTATTTGAACGCGGCATTGGCGAAGCTACCGATGTGGTGGGCAAAGAAATGTACACTTTTAAGGATAAGGGCGATCGATCGACTACTTTGCGCCCAGAAGGCACCGCCGGAGTAGTCCGATCTTTTATTCAAAACAGTTTGTACGCGGCGGGAGACGTGCAGCGTCTGTGGTATGCTGGGCCGATGTTTCGCTACGAACGCGCGCAAGAAGGAAGACAGCGGCAGTTCAATCAAATTGGCGTGGAAGTCTTGGGGAGTGCGAATCCCCGTGCGGATGTCGAAGTAATTGCGATCGCCTGCGATATCCTGCAAACACTCGGTTTAAAAAATTTGCGCCTCGATATTAATTCTGTCGGAAATAAGCAAGACAGACAAAATTATCGGCAAGCTTTGATAGATTATTTTACACCGCACAAAGACGAATTAGACGCCGATTCTCAAGACCGCTTGACTCGCAATCCGCTGCGGATATTGGACAGCAAAAATGAACGAACTCAAGAAATTGTAGCTGGTGCGCCGAGTATTTTGGACTATTTGGGAGAGGAATCGCGAGATCACTTCGAGCAAGTGCAGCTTATGCTCACAAATTTAGGAATTAGCTATCAGTTAAATCCCCGATTAGTGCGCGGTTTAGATTACTATACCTACACCGCATTTGAAATTATATCCGACGATTTGGGAGCGCAAGCAACAGTTTGCGGAGGCGGTCGCTACGACGGTTTAGTCAAGGAATTGGGCGGGCCAGATACGGCGGCAGTCGGTTGGGCAATGGGTATCGAAAGGTTGATTATCCTGCTGCAAAAGTTGCAACCTTTGCCCGCGCCGAAGTTGGATTTCTATGTGGTATCCAGGGGCGAAAAAGCCGAACAGCAATCGGTATTGTTAGCTCAAAAATTGCGAAGTGCGGGGTTTAGCGTCGAGATAGATTTGAGCGGTAGTGCTTTCGGTAAACAGTTTAAAAGAGCCGACAGAAGCGGTGCAGTTGGGTGTTTAGTTTTGGGAGATGCGGAAGCTGAAAACCAGACGGTACAATTGAAGTGGTTGGCGAGTGGCGAACAAAGTGCGATCGGGCAATCGGAACTACTAGCAATGACCACCGAACTACAGCAGAAAATCCTAGCTGCATATTAAGTCCGGCAGGGAATGAATTCCCTGCCTCAAAGCTAAAGTCCTCGCTATGAGGACTAATTATTTTAACAGTCTTCTTCTCAGTCCTCTTAAGAGGACTTTAGCTATTAGCCAGGGGTTTCAACCCCTGGCGGAATGTCGGCTTAAGTCGTTACTAATTGACTCTGCCCGGTAACGCAGATCCAGAGGCTCTGCCTCGTCATTAAGCCATTAACATTAATCCCAAAAACCAAGAGATATAATTTAAGAATTAAAACATTTAATCTCTGATAACCTATGTCTGTAGCAACTAAAAACCCAGAAACACAACTCACAATCACCTGGCCGCTACTACCAGAAGATTTCCAACTACCAGACGACCCCGTGGAAGACGAAAGCCAACCATTGTTAGCCGCCGCTTTGCGCCAGCCGCTAACAAAATTTCCTGAATTAATGCAGGATGCCTTAATTGTTTCCAACTTTGCCATTTGTGCCGGCATAAGTTTCCCAGGTTCAAGCAGCGACGAACAGCGCATTATCTGCAAAGCACCAGATTGGATGTACGTGAAACCCGTCAATCCAAAAAAGGTCTCGCAAGTCCGCCGCAGTTACACCCCGCACACAGAAGGAACCATCCCCCAAATCGTGATGGAATTTCTTTCAGAAACCTATGGAGAAGAATACTCGGTTGAGTTTACCTCGCGGGTGGGAAAGTGGTATTTTTACGAGCAAGTAATCAAAGTTCCCCGATACGTCATATTCCGAGCAAAAACCGCTCATTTAGAAGTTTACGCTTTAGAATCAGAGCACTACAACTTGCAAAAACCCGATGAAAACGGACGTTATTGGATACCGGGATTAGACTTATTTTTAGGTATTTGGGAAGGAACCCACGAAGGAAGGACAGGCTGTTGGTTGAGGTGGTGGAATCCTGAAGGCGAGTTGTTGCTGTGGTCTGAGGAAAGAGTAGAAGAAGAACGTCAGCGGGGCGATCGCGAACGACTCCGCGCTGAAAGATTGGCCGAAAAACTGCGTCAAGCGGGAATCGAGTTAGATGATGAAGAGTGACCAACAATTTGGGTGACCAGATTAAGATATTCAAATAACTCTTGAGCCGATCGCCCCTTTAGAATAGAAAGGAGCGATCGCACCTGTCGGATAAAAGTGGAGAGCGATCGCTAAACAGTCACCCTTAACAGGTTTTGCTTAAGTAGATCGATAATTTCTTCGCCCCACTTAATTTGATTTCCACTCCAGTTGCTATGAGAGGACTCGACTTTGTAGACTCGTCCGTATTTTTTGCCTCGTTCAGTGAGTTGCCACTGCCGCTTGCTTCCTCTGGGTTCTAACTTTTGCTGCAAGCCGAGTTTTGCCAAATCCTCGTTGACTTTAATGCAGGAAATCTTTTTTCCTGTCTCCTGGCTAAGCTTGGTGGCGATTTGCGTGGGTGTCAAATCGACATTTTCCAGCAGAACTGAACGATCTACCTTGTTTTTAAACATGGTAAACTCCTTATAAGTAAATTAATTGAACTTGAGCCAGACACCCGCGACGGCAATCGCTAGGTCTGGCTTTTTCATTGCAAAGCTGCAACAGATGGGATAACCGCTTCATAGAAGCTATTTGTCCGGCTTGGCTACAACAAATATTACAATAATTAATTGTTGCAGATATTTAGGTAGCTGTCAAGTCTTTTGGCATCAGGCTGGAACAAAAATTTTTCGTAGGGACACGGCACTACCCATTGGTGTCAACTTAAGCTTTTAGTCCGCCAGTCCTCCCGCTCACCCGGCAGTCCGCCAGGGAATGAATTCCCCCTCTTATAGCGAAAGTCCTCGCTCAAGAGGACTGAATCATTCATTAGTCCTCTTGAGCGAGGACTTTCGCTTTGAGGCAGGGGTTTCAACCCCTGACGGACTATCGGTTTTACCTTAAGTTGACACGCCTTGGCACTACCGTGTCCTTATCTGTATCTTAGAACCGCAACCAGAGCCTACTCAATGCCCCTTTCCGAGCCGTTTTCTCAATTCTGCAATCAGCGCCCTAATCTTATCCTGTACCTCTTCACCCAACTTGTCGCGGGTAAAGGTTGCAGCTTCATGAGCACGGACAATAACATCGGGTACTAAGATAGGAAGACTATGTTCTCGATGTCCCGTATCAAACCCTGATTGTGTGTGACGGCGATCGAGCTCTATATGCCCCGCCGCCAACCAGGAAAGCAAACCATCTAAACACTCTTGTTCGTGTTCCGGCTCCCGTTCTAATCGTTCCGTATTGATAGCAACCTCCAAGCGAGGCAGTAAGAAATGTGCTGAAATACCGCTGTTGCCTGATAACAATGCGTAAGCAGATGTGGGCGCGGCGTAGCACATAGAAACGCCAACTTTAGAACAAAGATAAATAAACGGTCCGTAGTCGTCTATATCCAGATTGATTGATTGGTAATGTTTTCTTTTCTTAGCAATGTGCTGCTCGATAAACTCCTTCCAATCTTTCGGATTGTTCTCCCCCACTCGCCTAATTTCATCACCTTCTGAGATGATCGGAGACATTTCCTCTGCTTCAAGGGCGATATCTGAAAAACGTCGCAGAACTCGGCAAGTAACAAATAGGCGATCGGGTGAGAAGTTGCTCGCATTCTTTGCGACACCTAAAAACAGTAAATGCGATACTGCTGTATCCGCAAAAGGATATTGATAAACTTCCTCAGCACTGCTAACTGCAACTCTTCCGTCTACCACAGATTTATTAACGTACAGATACCAAAATACCAAAGGTGCGAGCCACGACATCCCAGGACTTTTAACAGCAGCACCGTATACAATATTATCTAATCCTGAGCCTAATAGAGTATTGTGAAAAACTTGCATAAATTTATCAATCTCGCTGCGAACAATTTGCCCGTACAAACCGCCACTTTCATAATCTCTCAGTCGGTGTACCAAAGGGAAAACTCGACCATCACGGATAATCAATGTCGGTTTATTTTTAGTTCCTAACTCTGGCGAATTGCCCATTGGTCGCCAATCCGCTTCTTTAGTAGCAATCCGAAAATCCTGCCAGTATTGGCGGAGATCCATTGCAGCCTTGCGAGTATGCTGTAAATTACTCTCCTCCACAAAGTTTCTTGCCAAAGCTGGCGACAAGACTAAGCCATTTGCAGCAGCGGTATGGTCGTCATAGTCCTTAAGTTTATCTGGAAAAATATCGAAATCTTGGTATTCGTCTGGAAAGCCATATTTGGAGTTAGTCACTAACGCGGCCGCTGAGGTGGGAACAATCACAGGATCGGGGGGAATAAAACTGCCAGATGTATGCTCTAAAAATAGGTCTGCTACAGAAGCATCCGTACCTGCTGCTGATTTGTGCAAGTCTGTTGGTAACAGTTTTTCTTCTATTAACCGATCGCCAAAAATGCGTTTTTGCAGTTGCTCTCTAGCTTTTTCTTCATCTAATTTAGCAGTTTGCCTGTACAAGCGAAAGTGCTTGGCTTGAGACGGCAATTCCAAAATACCAGGAAGTTCATCGACGGGAGCATACAGCTTCCAGAATTCTTGAAAATAACGCTTTGCCCACCCTAACTGCGAATCTAGTTTCACAGCCATTTTTTTTGATTCATCTACTGCCCCGCGTCTCAATTTGCGCTCTATATCAGCAGCCAGTTGGTTCAGATCGTTAACTACCCAACTCGCCATCTCAACTACTAAATCTACCGGATTTTTTTCTGCTAACTTAGGTGCAACTTCGATAATCGCCCGTGCATAGGATTCTTGATGTAAGTGACCGCTGGCGATGTTTTCTAAAACAGAAATTGCTTTTTGCCTCTGCTGGCTTTCTTCATAATTCAATTCCCCAATCTCAAACTCATTTTTAGTATGAATTTGATACTCTTTAATTCCAGGAATTTCAAGTTGGCGCGGTTGGGTCTTAGGGTGACAGTAAGTATAAGGTTGTGCGCCCGGTTTGCGACTCCAACCTTTGCGTTTAATTAGCTTGCCTTCTTTCGCCAATCGGTTGAGTAGACTGCGTAAACCTCTTTCTGAACCTACATCTTGGGCTTGATTGAGTTGTTCGACAATCTCTGCAAATTCTAATCCATCTGGCTCTTGAACCAGCAATTCCATAATATTCTGAATTAGAATTCCTGCATCTTTCGCCATTCTTTTACATCCTCTGCTAAGTTAGGTGTCGGCGCACCGTGTCTGGTCTGACGCTGACGAATTTTGATAAGGGCTGGATGCCGCATAATATCGGTAGCTGATGAGATAATTGCAGTCCCTTTTGCTAGTTTAGGAATGCGCGACTTCATTTCTTCAGAAACATCTCCCATCGTGCCAGATACTAATCTCAGGTCATCTGGATCTAGGGCAAATACTACCCGTGTATTGCAAGTTAAAATTACTTGTTTGTCCATAGATGCTGGACTTTGGGTAATCAATGTGATACCTATCCCATCGTGACGCGCTGTACGGATCATCTCTCGAATCACCAAAGTTGATGGCGTTGTTTCTCCTCCAGAAGGCAAGAAGAAATGAGCTTCGTCAAGCAAAAATACAAACGGCGGAACTTGCGATCGCTTTCGGAGTGCTTGCAGCATTCGGGCTGTTGCTCCTACTATTAAGTTCCGCTGCTGTTGGCTCAAATGTCCGACAAAGATGTTAGTTATCGGTTTCTCTACAAATTCGCTCAACCATTCTTCGGTTTTCGCAGTTAAAAGCGAGTTGCGGTTGAAAGCAGTTTCAACCTTCTTTGCCGCTCGCCCTCCTACGGCAGTTTGACCGAATTCTGCAGCTAAATTTTGGATTTCATCGAGTAAATTTTTAATGGGAATGTTGACTGCTGCTGTCTCGTCTAAGATTTTGAATGCTTTGTTGAACAGAGCATCATAAGCAAAAGAAACTATCTCCAGTTGGTCTGGTGTCAAATTTGGGACAAATCCCAGAAATTCCTTCACTCCAATAACTGAATAGGGGACTCGAAAGTTTTCTCCTGCTTTAAAGTTGCAACCTCCCAAATCTTCTGTTGCTTTTAGCATATCGCCGAGCACGTCAAAGGCAATCACGGGAATCCCGTGTCGTACCAATTCCTCCACCAAAACCCCGACAAAATAGCTTTTACCTACACCAGTTTTTCCAACTACTGCCAGATGTCGCGCGATCGCCTCCATCGGCAATATAAAGTCCACTGAACTATTCCCCGATTCGACTCGCCCAATGTGGAACCCGTTTTCGGATGAGTCTGGAATATTAAGCAACTGCGGAATCCTATCTGCTGGCAATTCATAGACACCTTTGCCCGTTTGTGCTAGCTGATTTGGCTCTTTAATCGTTATATTGCTGTTATCGTCTAGGTATATCTCCCCCAATACCTCTGCTGCCATCACGCGGGTAACGTGAGGTGCTTTATCCGTTGGCCTCGGATCTCTGTTACCGACCTGATAAGCTTGATTCTGTTGCAAAGCCGAGGGATTGGCTCGCGGGTTATCTTCCGTACCGCTGATGATGCGTCCGTAGTGAACAAACTCGTCTGCATCGCCCACGATAATGATATACGTACCCAAAGCGGGCCTGCATCCTACATGAACGTGAAACGGCACCTCGTCAAAGGTTGGAGAACCCAAATAGGGGTCTGAGGAGGTTGTCCCAATCCGCATCTCCTCTGTCAAACCCAGTATTGCTTTGATGCCTGTGCCACTTCGCTCGGCTACCTGCATAAATTATTTGTTGTAATGTTTACTGTATTTTAATAGTAGCAAGCTCTCTTGGCTGCGACTACCCCCGCACTTTTTTTGTTACAAAGCTTTACATTTAGGCTGCGATCCCTCATCTATGATGAAAAAGCTGTTACTGCCTCAGTAGGAAAGGAGGCTAAAAGGAAGCGATCGCCTCTATGTCACTCGAACGTCTCAAGCGCACCTGGGAGAAGCCACCAAAACTGATATCCTTGTTTTCAGGTTGTGGCGGCATGGACTTGCCATTCCACAAAGCCGGGTTTGAAGTAGTGTGGGCAATTGATTCAAATAAATATGCTTGTGAGACTTTCAGAAGAAATATTGATCCAGTCATTCTCCTCAACGACTCAATAGAAAAAATCAATGACATTAAACATGAAGTTCCCGACGCAGACATTATTATTGGGGGCTTTCCTTGTCAAGATTTTTCTCTGATTTGGAAGCGTTACGGACTGGATGTAGATAGAGGAAATTTGTATACATACTTTCGAGAGTTTGTCAAACAGAAACAACCTAAAGCATTTGTGGCTGAAAATGTTAAAGGTTTGTTGAGCGCTAATAATTCTCAAGCTATTAAGCGCATTATTGCTGACTTTGAAAATATAGAGCCTGGGTACTTAGTTAAGCCTAAACTCTACAACTTTGCTGAATACGGAGTTCCCCAATTTCGGCAAAGAGTATTATTAGTTGGCATTCGGATGAATACTGACTTTAACTTTGTTCATCCTCAGCCCGAATACGGTTCCGATCGCAAACCTTATCGAACTGCTAGCCAAGCACTTGAAGGTGTGGAGGAAGTACCATACAATAATGAACTGCTGAAAATTAATCCAAAAACTAAACAAAGATTAGACCAGATAAAACCAGGTGGAAATTTTAGTGATATTCCAAGAAATAGTCCCCTTTATGTTAAAGGCCTGATCAGTCACGTTTATCGGAGATTAGATCCGAATCAACCCTCCAGCACAATCATTGCTGGAGGTGGTGGTGGTACTTGGGGTTATCATTATAAAGAACCCAGAGCATTGACAAATCGTGAAAGAGCAAGATTGCAAACATTTCCAGATGATTTTGTTTTTGAAGGTTCTACTACTGAAGTGCGGCGGCAAATTGGAAATGCAGTGCCACCGGAGGGAATTGCTGCTGTTGTTGAGGCTTTAATTCCGCTATTTAAGGGAGGTTATCCGAAAGTTGATTTATATGAGATGAGCAAAAAGTTGCAGGAGATGTCAATTCAAGAACGATTAAAGGACGCAGAATTAGAGGTGCAGGAGCAAAGTTTGCAGTTAATTTAAGGTACACTCAAACCTTTGAGCTTTTTCTTTTTCTCGTCCTCCTTCAACCCCTTCGACTGCACCAAAACCCCAAAACCCCCCAAACCCATCGGATCGATCAATTGATGCAAAGCCTCCCGGCGCTGCAAAAACGTTGCCACATCCAATACTTCCGCATCATTTGTTGATAGAGAAGCAATACGATCGCCCAAACCCAACGCCATCAAAAACAAAGCCTGCTGAGTAAACCCTACCACATCCAAACCGCACAATTCACCCTGCCTTTCCAGCGCCGTAAAATTAACATGAGCCGTTAAATCCTGCCGCCCCACATTAATATAAGGATTATTGTGATATCGGTGGCGATAATAACACTGTAGCGTCCCCTCCCTGCGCCTCGGATTGTAATAGCGGTGCGCCGGATGGCCGTAATCAATAGTTAACAAATATCCCCGCTGCAACTTTTGAGCAACTGTACTCATCCAGTCCAAAGCCGCCAAATTTACCTCACTGCGATAACCATCCCCATAAACACTCGCCGACACATCGATGCTTACCAAATCAAAATATTCGGCTATTTTAGGCGTGGAAACTTCGCCAGTTACTTCAACAAAGCTTATCTCTTCTTGTTCATCTTTTGGGGTTTCTGCGGCAACGTAAATCTCCCTCAATTGCCCTTGTTCAAGAATAAATTGATGCACGGGTAAAGCATCCACTAACTCATTAGAAAAAAAACAACCGACAATAGAGTTATTAACTATCTCATCCCAATTACACCACTTAACACACTTAGTATCAGCTAACCTTTGCCGCTGTTCCGCTTGGAGTACAGCGGAAACTTCAATAATGATATATTCTACAACCTGAAATAAATCGGGATATTGTATTTGCAGATATTGCAGAATATTTTCGGCGAAAGTTCCCCGCCCCGCCCCCATTTCTACGACAGTAAAAGAATGAGGTTTGCCGAGCAATTCCCACATTTCCACAAATTGCTCTGCCAAAACCTCCGCAAAATCAGCACCCCAATGAGACGACGTTATAAAATCGCCTTGTTTGCCGATCGACGGGCGATCGCTATTGTAATAACCGTGCTGCGGATGATACAATGCCAAATCCATATATTCAGCAAAAGTAATACGCTGCTGCGGAGTGGCGGCAATTCTTTCGCAGATTAAAGCGCAGAGTTCCGGGTTACTATCGTTAATATCTAATTGCTGGACTGCCATAATTAATCATTATACTGTGGGAAGATGCTCTGCGACTGCGAGCGCACCCTCAGCCTCGAATGTTGAACTATCAGATTTAACCCCTATTTGTAGCTGAAACCCCAAAGCATCCAGAAACGCCGCCAACAGATAAACTTCATCTCCTCCTGTTTTCGAGAGCAAATTTTTTAACTTTTCATAGTGCAACTTAGCTATATCTGAAAGCTGAGTTATCCCCCCGCGAGCCTCAACAATATTACTAAGTGCTAGTGGTAAAAGTTCCGCTTCTACATTTTTATCTTCCAAAATCGCCTCGATATAAGCAGCAGCAGCTTCAGGTTTTTTCAGGAATTCAATCAAGTCATCTTGGTAACTTACACTTTTAGTCATTATCTCGACTCCTGTAATCTATCCAATATTCAATAGCTTTACGAATATCTCGATCTTGAGTGCTTTTATCTCCACCGCAGAGGATGAGAACAATCGTTTGCTCTATTTGCCCAAAGTAGACGCGGTAGCCTGGACCCCAGTCAATTCTTAATTCAAAAACACCTTCTCCTACTGAGCGACAATCTCCCAAATTTCCTAGCTTAATTCTCTCTAGCCTCCCGCGAATCTTGGCTTCTGCTTTGATATCTCGAAGAGACTTCAACCATTCAGTGAAAGGAATTTTTCCATCTGGTGTGACGTAACGCTGAATTTCTTTTGGTTGAGCTTCCATAATTTATAGTAGCCGATCGAGGCTAAAAAAAAGCAGCGATCGCACTTTTTAGCAAACAGCCCAAAAACGCGATCGCCCTTTTCCTTCTACCTGTCAACCGAGCCCATAATAATGTCGATACTGCCCAAAATTGCCACCAAATCGGCAATCTTCACGCCGCGCACGATGTGAGGCAAAATCTGTAAGTTATTGAAATCCGCAGCCCGAATCTTCCAGCGCCAAGGAAACACACTATCATCCCCGATAATATAAATCCCCAACTCACCCTTGCCGCTTTCCACGCGGACATAATGTTCGCCCTTGGGAATCTTAAAAGTCGGGGCAACTTTTTTGCCAATAAACTGATAGTCAAAACCATTCCATTCAGATTTTGGCCCGCTTTCTAAGCGCTTCGCTTCCAAATTTTCGTAAGGGCCGCCGGGGAGTCCTTTCAAGGCTTGATAGATAATCTTCACCGACTCGCGCATCTCCCGAATCCGTACTAAATACCGGGCTAAACAATCGCCTGCAGCTTCGGTACAAACTTCCCAGTCGAAGTCGTCATAACATTCGTAACGGTCAACTTTCCGCAAATCCCAATTTACGCCGGAACCGCGCAACATGGGGCCGGAAAGTCCCCAGTTAATCGCTTCTTCGCGAGAAATAGTACCGAGCCCTTCAATCCGGCGGCGGAAGATTGGATTGTTGGTAATTAAACGTTCGTACTCGTCAATTTTGGGAACGAAGTAATCGCAGAAATCTTCGCACTTATCTACCCAACCGTAGGGCAAATCGGCGGCAACTCCGCCGATGCGGAAATAGTTATTATTCACCATGCGATAACCTGTCGCTGCTTCCCACAAGTCGAGAATTGGTTCGCGATCGCGCATAGTATAGAAAAAAGGAGTTTGCGCGCCCACGTCCGCCAAAAACGGCCCTACCCACATCAAGTGGTTAGCAATCCGGTTCAACTCCAGCATAATTACCCGAATATAACTAGCCCGTTTCGGAACAGCAATATTTGCCAACTTTTCCGGTGCATTCACTGTCACCGCTTCGTTAAACATCCCCGCAGCGTAGTCCCAGCGGCTCACGTAGGGCACGTACATCACGTTGGTGCGGTTTTCGGCAATTTTTTCCATCCCCCGGTGTAGATAGCCCAAAACTGGCTCGCAGTCCACCACATCTTCCCCGTCCAGGGTGACAATTAACCGGAGTACCCCGTGCATGGATGGGTGGTGCGGCCCCATGTTGAGCACCATCGGTTCGGTTCTAGTCTCAATTCTTGACATAATTAAATGAATTAATGATTACTGACTATTGTTGATTTTTGTTTCGCTTTATAGATTATGAAGGATATCGAGCTCTCTGAGAAGGATACCCCTGGATTAGATGTCAGTATTGACACCTATCACGTTCCAGTTTTGGGTCAAGAATTAATTGCGGGTTTGGCTGTGCGTGCAGGCGGGCGCTATTTGGACGCGACGCTTGGGGGCGGCGGACACACCAGTTTGATTTTAGGGGCGGCGGCTGATGTTACAGTGGTGGCGATCGACCGCGACGCACAAGCCATCCGTTTTTGCCAAACCCGATTTGCCAACTCGCCCGTTGAGTTTTGGCACGGCAACTTTGCTGAATATCAGTCCCCAGAGGCTGAATTTGATGGTATCATAGCAGACTTGGGCGTCAGCTCTGCTCAGTTCGATACACCGGAACGAGGATTTAGTTTTCGCCACCCAGCTCAACTAGATATGCGTATGAACCAGCAGCAATCTTTGACGGCAGAAGAGATTATCAACCACTGGGAAGAAGTTAAACTAGCAGATATTATTTACAGGTACGGCGAGGAGCGACTGTCGCGACGCATCGCCAGGCGGATTGTGCAAGGGCGCCCTTTTCAAACTACAACAGAACTTGCAGGGGCGATCGCCTCCAGCTTCCCCCCCAAGCAGCGCAACGGCAGAATCCATCCGGCCACCCGTACTTTCCAAGCTTTAAGGATAGCTGTCAACTCCGAACTCGCTTCTTTAGAAACTTTCCTCCACCAAGCGCCAAGGTGGTTAAAACCAGGGGGGAGAATCGGAATCATTACATTTCACAGTCTCGAAGACCGACCAGTCAAGCACCAACTCAGAGGAACACCCAATTTGCAGGTACTGACAAAAAAGCCGATCGTCCCACAATCCGAAGAAGTCGCTAGAAATCCCCGCTCTCGTTCTGCTAAGCTCAGACTGGCAGAAAGAATAACTTGATTCGGCAGTAGTAATATGCTTGCTGCAAAAAGTTGAGAGATTAGGGAGACTTGCATGCAGCAATCAAGTACGATGCGGCAAAGATGTAGGCAATAGCGCCAACAACCCACCACTAACCCTTCGGGTACAGTGGGGCTTGAAATACAGCCGGTGTTGACCAGACTTAGGTAGCAATACCTGCCTTAGTAGTAAGTGTTAAAATTCACACCGAGGACAGTGCCCAGCTAGTTAAGAACTCTGCAATCAGAGCATTAATTAGCCGTTTTGAATGCTGGTGTGTTTAGAAAAGTACCAACTGCTAACAAGGTCATTGCTAGTATCACAGCGTGAAAGCTGACTCGGGAATTTTCCCTATTGAAGCGGCCTACCGAGGCGGGTTACAGTATCGAAAGCCTCTCATCTGTGCGAACAGATGGTGCGAAAGGAATGCTCACCTTGAGGTAAAACGGGTTTCTTTAACTCAACTTGACGTAACTGATATGTTGCATATATCCAGCCCCCCTTTTCCTCCCGCCACCTTGCTGATTACAGCTATGGTGGGGGTTTTCAAGGGGGAAGAAAGATGAGTCGGGGAGATGGAAGCAAGCTGAAACTGATGGTAGTCGATGACGAACCCGACAACTTGGATTTATTGTACCGGACGTTTCGACGCGACTTTCAAGTTTACAAAGCAGATAGCGCCCTCAGCGCCCTGGAAGTTCTAGACGAACAGGGTGAGATGGCGGTGATTATATCTGACCAGCGGATGCCAGAAATGAATGGCACCGAGTTTTTGGGGAAAACAGTCGAGCGATTTCCCGATACGATTCGGATTCTGCTAACGGGATACACAGATGTTGAAGATTTGGTCGAGGCCATCAACTCAGGTCAAGTGTTCAAATACATCACCAAACCGTGGAATCCAGAAGAACTCAAATTGGTGATCAATCAAGCCTCAGAAACTTACAAATACTACAAGCAGCGCAGCGTTGCACTGCGTCGCGCTTTACGCAAGGAATCTCTGTTCAATGAGGTAATGAGCGTGATTCGCGGGTCGCTAGATTACTCTAGTATGGTACAAACTATTGTTCAAACCGTAGGTCAAACTTTTGAGGCAAACTATTGTATGCTGCGGCCGGTAGAGGCCGATCGACTATTGCCGAGTACCTTCCCCTACCAAGCCCAAACCTCTGAAGCCAGCAGCTTTTCTTTTGATGAAAATTTGCTGGTTCAAGCCGTAGCCAGCCGCCAAACTCAAGTCAACCCAAACAGTCGCGGGGACGGTAACTCCGTTGAGATTGCCGTGCCCCTGACTTACCAGCAAGAATTGCTGGCGGTACTCGCACTGTGCCAGATTGGTGGCACTAACCCTTGGTCGGCAGAAGAGATAGAGTTAATAGAAGGTGTAGCAGCTCAAGCTGCTCTCGCCCTGTCTCAAGCTAAGCTCTACCAGCGCACTCTGGATTTGGCCAAGCAAATGCAAAACGAGTTGGAAGTGGCCCGCCAAATCCAAACCAACTTGTTGCGCCAAAGTTGGCCGGATTTTGAAACAGTCAGGGTGCAAGCTTGCTGCTATCCCGCGCGGGAAGTTGGCGGCGACTTTTTTGAAGTCTACGTCCACTCCCAAGGGGATATTTGGCTAGCGGTGGGAGATGTTTCGGGTAAGGGAGTTCCGGCTGCTCTATTTATGGCGAGCGCGATTTCGGTGATGCGGCGGGAACTTTCCCAAGAAGTTTCTCCAGAGCCCGATCGAGTTATGCACAATATGAATAGCAGTATGTCTGACGACCTGATCGGCAACAACCATTTTATTACAATGGTTGTTGCTCGTTACACTCCGTCAACCGGACACCTCGCCTTTGCTAATGCCGGTCACATTTACCCGATTGTTTGGTCTCACTCGGAGGTGAAAGCTCAAGCCGCTAGCGGTAAAACGCCAGCCGAGCCTAATTTCCTGAAAGCTCGCGGCATTCCTTTGGGGATACTACCAGTTTGGAGAGGCAAAGCAGGTACGATCGAATTAAAGTCAGGAGATGTATTTCTGCTGACGAGTGACGGAATTACTGAAGCTAGCGTGACCACCGAAGCGGTCGGAGGGGGTGTACCAACCCGTTCTATGCTACAACAAGAAGGGCTTTGGCAACTTTTGATTCAGGAACCTGGTTCTTTCAACTTGGACAATTTGTTGGCTCACATCCGAGCCGACAATCCCGTTCAGGAAGACGACCAAACCATACTCTCTCTGGAGGTTCTTTGAATCTGTCAGCGACTCCCGACGCATAGTCGGGGGTGAGAGCAGAAAAAACTTAAGCCCTGCTTGTTGACGGCCCATAGATTAGTCCTGCAAAGGACGGCGTTATCGTCAACAGTCAAAAACCACAGTAAAAAACCTAGCCGGCGATGGCGCAGCTAGTTTCCTGAATCGCTTTCTTGGGGGATTAAATACCTGTAAAGGGTTAAGGTAGAAGGCATTCGTCAGAAAAAACCAACGCTTAAAAGCCAAGGATTGAAACACAGATTTTTTATACCTCACTGCTTGCAGTCTCGGTATAATTATCAATTGTTAAGGGGCTTTAAGCCCATAACAAAAGTTTTCAACTATACTCTTAACTTCTGCCTTCTACCGAATGACGAATGCCTGATTTTTCAACAGAAAAGGCTAGTATCCCCCGATTAGCGACAAGTATTGAGGCCGAATCCATTCGGCTCGTCGTATTTCATACCTGGAAGACACAGGGTTTTCAAACTTACGGGATTTTTTTATGAATACTGAGCTTCATGTGCCAAGCGACTTGCGGTTTTTAACAATTGTTGAAAATTGGTTGCTGAGCAGTTTGGAAGTAGAGCTAGGAGAGCACGTCGATTGGCCGCGTCAGTCGAATCGTTTGCGCTTGGTGTTAGCAGAAGCCTATTCTAACGTGATCCGCCATGCTCACAAAGATCAACCCAATTTGCCCGTGTTAATTCGCTTGAATTTAAAAAATAGGGATATTGGTTTAGAAATTTGGGATTACGGTAAAGGTTACGAAATGGATACTTACAATCCCCCGATGCCGGAAGCTAAACAGGAAAGCGGCTACGGCTGGCTGATTATGAGCAGACTTATGGATCGGGTGGACTACACTTTGCAAATAGACGGTCGCAACTGTCTGAAGTTGGAAGCGAGTTTGCCGGAAAAATCTTAATTAGTCGTTAGTCGTTAGTCATCAATGATTAGTGATTGACCCTCCACTTTTAGACTCGCTTTGGCTGTCTGTCGCACGCGCTGCGGTGACAGCCAATTTTCCGTGCAGTAGCGTCAATCGATTTTAGATTTGAGATTTTAGATTTTAGAATTGAAGCATTGACTTGCGCGAGATAAATACGTTCGGCAAGTTTCATCGGATACAGGTTTTTTATTTCTGGACGGATGAATCGCGTGGCGGGTATCCTGGATGCGGGAATTGTCAGCCCAAGGCGAGACTGTAAGATTGTAGGGGTACAGTCCCGATCGCACAAATACCCAAGAAACCGGGTTTTTCAACGGTTGACGGCGCTTCACCAGAGATTTGGATAAAAAACCCGGTTTCTGCCTCAATTGCGCGCAAATAATCAAGAAACCGGGTTTTTCAACGGTTGACGGCGCTTCACTGGAGATTTGGATAAAAAACCCGGTTTCTGCCTCAATTGCGCGCAAAAATAATGATGGCTTGAGCCATTACATTCGATCGACAGGTCAAACCAAAACAAACAATTTAAATGTGAAACAGATTATCAAACATCAAATTTCGTCTGTGACCGCAGATTTAGCAATTCTTGGGGAGAAGCTAACAGTTTGACCGTGACTGAAAGGATTTTTTGGTCAGAATTGAGCAAGAACAGCCATCCGACATTAACACCAAAGGCGGAAGTTTGCACCCGGCCGCTGACCTGAACTTCTACTTGGCCATCTTCTAACATTTTGCTGACACCTTTCTGTGGTTCGAGCTGCATTCCTCGCGCTTCTTTTTTTAGATAACTGGCGATCGAAATGCTGCCGATAATTGGATCTTCAAACGGCGCGTGCATAACCCCGTCATCGGCAAATAAATTAGCCGTCGCGTCAAAATCGCCCGCGTTTAAAGTTTCAAAATATTGCAGTATCCCTGGCATTGTGATACCTGCAATCTTTATAGAGTTAGTTAAAATAGGTCGAGTTGTTGCGGTCATAAAACAAGTGATTTCAAATGAATGAGTATACTTTAATCATTCTCTTTGCCGCAGCAAATCCCTCAAAAGATATAAGTAGGGCTAGGAAAATAATTCTCCTAAAAAAGGAGGAAGCGGAGAGCGTCGATCGGAGCTTTGGGAGCGATCGACCAAAATCAATACTACTTTCAAAAAATGTAAGTGTAGCCAAGCTGTAAACCCTTATACCATCAGTCATTCGATTTTAGATTTTAGATTTTAGATTTTGGAGGCGACCCCACGGATAAATTCGGGGGACGCAAGGATTTTAGATTTTAGATTTGGGATTGATTCCACGGATAAATCACGTGGCGGGTACCACCTTTGAAAGTCTTGGTCATTTTCCATCCTTCAATTCTTGAATCTAAAATTTAAAATCTAAAATGACATAAACCCAGACACCTAGCGGCATCTGGGTTTTTGGGCAAGCCTGTTTAACAGAGCCAACCAGAATATTCTATTTGCGGATCAAATTGAGCAATTCTTTAGGAGATGCCAACAAGTCGATCGCCACAAAGAAAATTTGACCTTGAGGATCGAGCAAAAACCGCCACGCAATGTTCATTCCCACATTCGCGCCAAACCAAGGAGTTTCCACAGTACCTGTGACTTTAACTTGGCGGTAGCCGTCTTCTGCGGGTTCGGACACGCCTTGCTTGGGCATCATTTTCAGTCCGACGCACTCTTCGCGCATATAGTTGAGGATAGCGTCGCGACCGACGATCGGCTTTTGGAAAGGCGGTTGCAGGGCACCTTCTTCAGCAAATAAACCGACGGCTGGGGTGAAGTCGAAGGCGTTCATGTAGTCGATGTAGTTGAGGACAGTCTGCTCGCTGATACCCTCAATTGTGGTTTTTACCCGCTCTTCTGGAGCGGTGGGAGTGCTGCGGGGGGCCGAGCGTTTGCCGTACTCTTGGTTAAAAGCAGGGTCATAGCCCATGTTAACTACGGTATTGCGAAGTACGGTAATTTGCTGACCCGGATCTAGTTTCTTGATGGTTTCTAAAACTGCGGTGGCTTCGGGAGACATTTGATAACCCGCGGGGATCGGAGCGACAACGCCCTGTTTCATCAACTGACCCAACTCGTACCAGAAACCGAGTTTGGTGTTGACGCGCAAGGATGTGTAGATCCGGCCGATCGTGGTGTCGGCGTTGCTGGCTAGGTCAAACATGGTTTTGCTTTGAGCAGCAGGCGACATTTGCTTGATTTCGCTCAGAATGCCTTCGACAAGCGCCATGCTGGCTACTCCCGGTGCTGCTGCGGTGATGGAAACGCCCATTTCGGTGTAGGCATACCAGAGCAAGGCTAGTTGGTCTTCAACGCTGAGTTTGTAGAACGCTTCGGTGGTAGCCGGAACAATGCTAGCAATCTCGGTGTTGGAGAAAATAGATTGAGCTGATTGAATACTAACTGCCATATGTATGCTGTGCGATTCGCTGTTGGTTTTACTTGCGTACTTGAATTAGCGAATCGAATTCTCCCTAAATTAAATTATGTAACAGTTTTGACATTTTGGAGTTCAAACTTATAAATATAAAGATTGCCAAAGTATTATCAATACTGTCCCAAAATTACTCTGAAAGTTACTAGACTTATGGCACAAATTGTGCAGTGGTTTCTTAGGTGATGAAAAAATCAATTAATAGCGATCGCATTAAGCAAAAAGCCCTTGAGTTGGGATTTCACAAAGTCGGGATAGCCTCAACAGACAGGGATTTTGATATAGAAAAACAAAGATTGCAAGCTTGGCTGGACAAGGGTTATCAGGCGGATATGGCATGGATGGCAAACCCGAAACGGCAGGATATTCAATTGGTGATGCCAGAGGTGCAGTCATTAATATGTGTCGCCATCAACTACTACACGCCCCACCAACGCCCCGAAAATCCCCTGTGGGAGGGGGGGGACGATGCAGCGGTCGAATATGCTAAAATCTCTCGCTACGGTTGGGGGCGGGATTACCATAGAATTTTGCACAAAAAACTGAAGCTTTTGGCAAATTGGGTGCGATCGCAAGGCGAGGGAATTGAAGCGCGGTATTATGCTGATACCGGGCCGATTCAGGATAAAATGTGGGCGCAGCGTGCCGGGATTGGCTGGATTGCCAAAAATGGTAATGTAATTTCCCGCGAATACGGTTCTTGGGTGTTTTTGGGAGAAATCTTGACTAATTTGGAGTTAGCGCCGGATGAGTCTCATACGGAACATTGCGGTACTTGCACTCGCTGCATTGAGGCGTGTCCGACGGGAGCAATTACTGAGCCTTTTGTGGTGAATGCCGATCGATGTATAGCCTATCACACGATCGAGAATCGAGCCGAAAAATTGCCCGACGAAATTGCATCTAATTTACAAGGCTGGGTAGCAGGCTGCGACATTTGTCAGGATGTTTGTCCTTGGAATCAGCGATTTGCTAAACCAACTGATGTCGCAGAGTTTGAGCCTTATCCTGAAAACATAGCACCGACACTTGCAGAATTAGCCGACATCTCCGACGAGGAATGGAACCGCAGATTTACAGCTTCGGCGCTGCGGCGCATAAAACCCGAAATGCTGCGGCGAAATGCCAAAGCCAATCAAATTAACCCTTAAAAGTTGAGATGTTCGCCCTTCGGGTGCCCTCATCAGCACCTTACCCTATACATACAGCATATTCCATTTATATGCGGTACACACAATCTTGTAGTAAGCATCGGTGCGTCGCCCACGGGCGATATGCAAGTTCCATTGAACCATAGAACAGCGACGCACCCTACACAACACGTACCCCACAATATAGCTGCTACTGTACTTCATAAACCACCGAATATGCTGTAATAGCCCTAGGGTGCTGATGGGCGCACCGAAAGCCCATACATTATGGAGTAAATCATTCCCATCTAAAATCTAAAATCTAAAATCTAAAATTGTATGCTTCCCCGTTCCTTATTTGCTATTGTCCAATGACCAAAGTAATTATTTTTGATTTTGACGGTACTTTAGCAGATACAATCGATATTCTTCTAAGCATCACCAACCGTTTGTCAGTAGAATTGGGCTTTAAATCTGCGACCAAAGAGCAAATCGCTCAACTGAGCAATTTAACTTCTTGGCAAGTCCTTCAGTATTCAGGTATTTCTATCTTCAAATTCCCGCTGTTGATTAGAATGTTGAAATCGGAGTTACGCAGCGAAATCCCCAACATTCGTTTATTTCCGGGAATTAAAGAAGTTTTACTGGAGTTAAAAAAACAGGGATTTCAACTGGGCATCATCACATCTAATTCCAGAGAAAATGTCTTGGAATCGATCGAGAAAAATGCTTTGCAAGACACTTTCACGTTTATTTACTCTGGCTCAACTTTTGGCAAACATAAAGTTATTAATAAATGGCTAAAAACCGAACATATAAATGCTAAAGAAGTCGTTTATGTAGGAGATGAGATAAGAGATATAGAAGCTGCTCGAAAAACCGGAATTAAGGTAATTGCTGTAGGTTGGGGTTTTAATTCTGAGGAGGCTTTGGTGGCACACAATCCAGATTTTTTGATTCAAACCCCCCAGGAATTGATAGAAATTATGAGTAATTTGCGGGAAGTATAAACTGAAATTGCCAAAAGTAAGACTCCTCGGTTGAAATCTATTCTAGACAAACTCTCGTTCCAGCAGAGAAGGACTAAAGAATCAAAGGATATTAAAGCTTGATTTGTTATCAGCCATATTCCCTAGTATCATCTCTGCGAATAAATTATCTTAATCTCCTTCGCCCCGTTTCAGTGCTGCTAAAACTGCTTGCTGGCTAACTGCTTGGTAGATTTTGCTAAAATGCTGCTTGAGGGCGTCAGAGGCGGGCGAGGATTTGCTAGCGCTTCCTTTTCCGTCGGTGGCGATGGGAATTGGGCCTAAGATATCTAATACGGTTTCGCTGCTGGGCGGCGGTACAATGACTACTAAAGATGATTCTAGCTGCTGGTTGTATTCCCAAAAGCGATCGACCTTCGGCAATTTAGCATTCGCAGCGGGGGAATTTTCGCCGGAGTTGACTTGGGAATTTTCGTCTCCCTGCGTACCTCGTCTTTGACGGAGTGCAGTCAAGATTTGCTCTTTGGTTCTCCCCCGCAGTTGAAAGAGTACGAAGGGGTCTTCGCTGAAGCGATCGCCCAATAAGTAGTATACTGCACTGATGTGTTTGCAAGGGTTTTTCGGGTCAGGACAGCTACAGCGCGATCGAATATCAGATAAACTTAACGGAAATAGGGTTTTGCCAGCAGCCGCAAATACATCCTCAATATTGTGCGGCATTTCTCCTGCTAGTAATTTAGCTGAAAAAACTGCCCTTTGCGACATATTTTCAATCACATAATCCCAATCTTCATCAGTCAATGTATCGAGTCCTAAAGAAACTTGATAGGGTTTGGGATCTGTTCCTTGAACTATGGCAATTACTTCTTGGTTGGGAAATTTAATGCTGAGAACTTTACCTTCGCGCGCGTATTGCCAGCCACGTTCTAACCGCTTTTTAAAGCGGTAGGTATTGATTAAATCTAACCACTGTTGTGTCCACCATTCTCTGTCAATCATAAGCCCAAGGAAAAAGGAATAAAGGAAGAGTCAGAAACCGGGTTTTTGACGAAAAAATGGACTATAACCTTTAATTCCGGTAAAAAACCCGGTTTCTTTGGTCGGAGTGTGTAGTTATTCTGATTTTTGAGGACTGAAGTCCGCACTAGACATCTCCCAAAAAGACAGTCAAGAACAGGCATCCTGCCTGTTCCACAATAATTATGCCAGATGTCTACTACAAAGCGAAGAAAATTAAGCACATTATTCTTCTTCCGTTTCTATAATAGCATTGCGATCGAGAATTAGTAAATTGCGAAGTTGGTCTGTATCTAGTTCGGTGAGCCAGTTTTCGCCGGCGCTGACAACTTGTTCGGCTAGAGCTTTCTTGCTTTCGATCATATCGTGTATTTTCTCCTCTAACGTACCTGTACAAACAAATTTGTGGACTTGCACATTGCGGGTTTGACCGATGCGAAATACGCGGTCAGTTGCCTGATTTTCTACTGCTGGATTCCACCATCTGTCATAGTGGAAAACGTGGGTTGCTCTGGTTAAGTTCAGGCCTGTGCCGCCTGCTTTTAAGGATAAAATCATAATCGGCGGGCCTTGGGGGTCGTGTTGGAAGCGATCGATCATTTCTTCCCGCTGCTGCTGCTTAATTCCGCCGTACAAGAACAAAACTTCTCGCCCTAGATGCTGTTCTAGATGGGGTTTCAGGAGTTTTCCCCATTCCGCAAATTGAGTAAAAATTAAAGCCCGATCGCCCTCAGCGAGCACCTCTTCTAACATTTCCACCAACCGCTGCAATTTCCCCGATTCCTGACTCTTAATCTCCAATTCTTTCGGCTTAGCTTCTGCTTTCACAAGAGCCGGATGGTTGCAGAGTTGCTTGAGTTTTACCAGCAAAGCCAGAATCATTCCCCGGCGCTGAATACCTTCGGCTGACTCTAATTCGGCTATTGACTCTTCGACTATTTTCTGATATAATACCGCCTGTTGATTCGCCAGCCCGCAAAATACAGTCATCTCCTGTTTTTCGGGCAAATCTTGGATGATTTCTTTGTCAGTTTTCAGGCGGCGGAGGATGAAAGGCCGAACGAGCGATCGCAAAGTCTGCAATGATTCTCGATCGCCGTATTTCTCGATCGGAATTGCAAATCGGCGCTGAAAGAAATTGCGCGGCCCCAAATATCCCGGATTCAGAAATTCTAAAATTGACCACAATTCTTGCAGTCTATTTTCCACCGGAGTTCCCGTCAGCGCAATTTTAAAAGATGCCTCGATTTGCCGCACCGCTTGCGACTGCTTCGCCTCGGAATTTTTAATATTTTGCGCTTCATCCAAAACCAATCCTTGCCATTTAATGCCTTGAAATTCCTTCGCATCGCGAAACACCAGGGCGTAACTGGTAATGATTAAATCCTTTCCCTTAATTGCCGTCGCAAATGCTTTGCCTTTAGCGCGTTTGTCTCCGTGGTGCAGTAACACTTTCAAAGTCGGGCCAAATTTCTTGACTTCGCGTTCCCAGTTGCCTAATAATGATGTTGGACAAACCAGTAATGTCGCCGCCTCTAGGGCATTTTGTTCTTGTAAGTGCAGGAGGAAAGTAATTAACTCGATCGACTTTCCTAATCCCATATCGTCCGCGAGACAAGCACCCAAACCCCAGCGTTCTAAGAATGCTAACCAGCCTGCTCCTAGGGCTTGATAAGGCCGCAATTGTCCTCGGAAACTAGCCGGAGTTGCGATCGCACTTACCGCTTGATTATCGCTCAAAGTATTCAACAATTCCTGAAGTTGACCCGTCGCCTCAAAATTCACAACAGGCAATTTCTCGATCGTCTGAGAATCGCCCGACGCCAAACGCAAAGCATCCTCCAAAGAAAGAGTCATTTGCTCTTTGCGGCTGGCAAAAAAAGTTTGAGCCGCTTTCACATCCGGCGCGCGCAACTCCACCCACTCGCCGTTAATTTCCACCAAAGGCGAATTCAACGCGATCAATCTGTCAAACTCTGCCTTAGAAATGCGCTGTCCGCCGATCGTCAATTCCCACTTAAAATTTAGCAGACTTTGCAATCCCAGCCCACCTTTCGCCGGATTCACTTTCGGAGTTTCCGCTTGAATGCTCAAACCCAAACGACTCGCCCAACCACCTGTCTTTGTCAAACTCGGCGGCAAAACCACGCCCAACCCGCTATCAGCAAACCGCCAAGCTACAGACTTAATAAACTCGTAAGCTTGCAGCGGATTTAATTGACAAGATTGAGGCCGCTGTGCTTGCAAACTCGGTTCAATTAACGGATAAAGTTTCGAGGCTAAACCCAAGCCGCTGAGCAAAGTTTCTTGAGGCAATTCTATTGTCCGCCCCGCATAAGCCAAACGCTCAACTGAGTTGTTCCAAACAGTTGTCGCGTCTACCAAAAATTCCGCTTCATCTGCTGCTTGCAAGCAATAATTTAAATTCCAGTTTGCTTTACCAGGAGACGGCGGTATGAGTTGAAAGCAAGTGCGAAATTGACTTTGTTGAGATAATTGATTTTGCAGCGGTGCAGTCCAAGCAGTCAGCTTGGTTGCCAAGTTTTCCAATGCTGCTGTTTCTACTTGAACTATCCCAGATTCCTGCTGCAAAGCTTGCAGCCAGTCGCGCACAGGAGAAACTGCTTTGATGTCTAAAGTAGAACTACCAGCCGAGCGCACTTGACTATCTACAATACTGCTCAAAAAGCCTAACACCAATTCCTCAGCCCCCATCGGCAAATCTACCGCCACATCCCGCACCTTCTTCCCTGCCGAATTTACTTTTTTATTGTGACTTTCATCCGTTACATCCGTTACAAAATCCGCTGCCGAACCTTCCTTCGATTGATATGTTCTGCAAGCCGTCGGCATTTGCTTGACAAAAGTGGCGAGGCGGAGTGTATCTGTAGAACTATCTAACAGCGGTTGCCATTTGGCAATAGCAGAACCGTCGGACTGTTTCTCTAATCCCGGCAAAAATTTGCATCTTGCCAACAAATCCAAACTCCACCTAGCAATATGAGACCAAAAACGCAAATCTGAGCCGACAAAAGAGTCTAGTTCCGTGCTGTTAAGCGGTAGTGATTGCAAGAAAACAAAAGCGGCTTGAGGGTTGAGACAAAAACCCTCGACTTGCCAGGGATAAAGGTAGATATCCTCGGTTTTGGCCGGTTCTGAGAGTGCTGCTGCTGAGTGCTGCGGCATCAGATTTGTGTTCGATTCTGAGATTTGGGTGGGAAGTGCGATCGCCCGAATTTCCCTTCTAATTGAGGAGTTTTGGGAGGTAATTTCTGCTGCGTTGGGATTTTTGGGCGATCGCCGAGTTTTTTTGCTTGTTTCCTTGGGAGTTTCTGCGGTTTCCGGTAATTGCCAATCCAGTTTTCCCGACTGCCGCAAGGAATTTAGGAAACTCTTAAATTCAGATTCGGTCATTGCTAAGGGATGCGGTAAATTTATTCCCGATTCCCTGGTTTCAATTGCCCCAATTTTTCGCCAAGTTTCTCCCCAAATAAATAAGCAATTTTTGTCATTATCTATGAGCCAACTGCCGTGTAAAATTGCCATATTTTTTACCCTGATATTTGTATTTAAGTACGAGGTTGACTACAGCATTTATATGGAATTTGTGAAAATTTTATTTAAAACAAACCGAGGAAATTTTGAGCCAGATAGGAATTAGGTAGAACCTGTATATTTAGGTACTTATGGCACACCTTACCGCTTATTGCCTGGCCTAGATAACTAAATCCTTCTTCCTTCTTCCTTCAACGTCCCAATTCCCAAACGAAAATTCATCGTACCATCTATGGAAGGCGTTTAGCGGACGATCGACCGCAGAATCGACCCCAGACTGCAAAAAATAATTATCGAGTATAAATGCTTATAATCGAGACACAGACAGTCGATCGCGACGCGATTATCCCTGTCTTTTGGGGTCGGACTCTCAAACATCCTGTGGTAATGTTACGATCCCGACAGAGAAAGAATGTGGTAGATAAGGAAGCAGTGCTACATGGTAGAGATAGACAAGTCAATATCCTTCGATGGACGGGATATTAGACTGAAGATTGGTTTACTAGCGCCTCAAGCAGGCGGTGCAGTTTTGATTCAGTCAGGTGACACGGCGGTTTTAGTGACAGCGACTCGATCGCAGGGGAGAGAAGGAATTGATTTCCTGCCCCTGTTGGTGGATTACGAAGAGAGACTCTACGCTGGCGGTAAAATTCCCGGTGGATTTTTGCGAAGGGAAGGGCGTCCCCCAGAAAAAGTGACTTTGACTGGCCGTTTGATCGATCGACCGCTGCGCCCGCTATTTCCAAGCTGGCTGCGAGATGACATCCAAGTTGTAGCCACAACGGTTTCGATGGACGAACAAGTGCCGCCGGACGTTTTGGCGGTGACGGGGGCTTCCGTAGCGATACTGCTGGCGAAAATGCCGTTTTACGGGCCGATGGCGGCGGTGCGAGTCGGTTTGGTAGGGGACGATTTCATCATCAACCCCACCTACAGCGAAATCAAAGAAGGCGAGTTGGATCTCGTGGTAGCTGGTTCTCCTGACGGAGTAATCATGGTGGAAGCCGGCGCCAACCAATTGCCGGAACAGGATATCATCGAGGCGATCGACTTCGGCTATGAAGCAGCCTGTGACTTGATTCAAGCCCAGCGCGAAATTATGGCGGAATTGGGCATCGATTTGGTGGTAGAGGAACGGCCATCGCAAGATTCGGCCCTGGAAACCTTCATTCGCGATCGCGCCCAAGAACCCATCCGCACCATTTTGTCAAGATTTGAAAAAGACAAAACAATACGGAATGCAGCATTGGACGAAGTTAAGGCAAATGAAGTCGAAGCTGCGATCGCCGAACTTGCCGAAGACGATCCGGTAAAACTAGCAGCCACCGCCAACAGCAAGGCGATCGGCAACGTTTTCAAAGACGTTACCAAAAAAATGATGCGGAAGCAAATCCTCGAAGATGGCATCCGCGTAGACGGCCGCAAGCTAGACGAGGTGCGACCCGTTTCTTGTCGCGTAGGCGTCCTGCCGTCGCGAGTACACGGCTGTGCGCTGTTCAATCGGGGGTTAACCCAAGTCTTGTCCGCAGCTACCCTGGGAACCCCAGGCGACGCCCAAGACTTAGGAGACGACTTGCACCCGCAGCAAGACAAACGCTACCTCCACCACTACAACTTCCCGCCGTTTTCGGTAGGAGAAACCAAGCCGATGCGATCGCCCGGAAGGCGAGAAATCGGTCACGGAGCCCTGGCAGAACGCGCTTTGCTGCCGGTTTTGCCATCCAAAGAAGATTTCCCCTACGTCATTCGCGTAGTTTCCGAAATCCTTTCTTCCGACGGTTCCACCTCAATGGGTTCAGTTTGCGCCTCAACGCTAGCATTAATGGATGCAGGCGTTCCCCTTTCCCAACCCGTCAGCGGCGCGGCAATGGGTTTAATTAAAGAAGGCGATGAAGTCCGAATTTTGACTGACATTCAGGCAATTGAAGACTTTTTAGGCGACATGGACTTCAAAGTAGCCGGTACCGACACCGGGATTACTGCTTTGCAGATGGACATGAAAATCAAAGGTTTGCCCTTAGATGTGATTGCCACCGCCATCCGCCAAGCCAAACCGGCCCGACTGCACATTCTAGAAAGAATGCTGTCAACCATCGACACTCCCCGCAAGGAAATGTCGCCGTTTGCACCGCGTTTGCTAACCCTGAAAATCGATCCAGAATTTATCGGTTTGGTAATTGGGCCTGGTGGCAAAACGATCAAAGCCATCACCGAAGAAACTGGTGTCAAAATTGACATCGAAGACGACGGAACCGTAACAATTGCTGGCAACGACAGCGAAAAAGCTCAGCGGGCTTACAACATTGTCCAAGGCATGACGCGCAAGTTGAATGCAGGAGACGTGTATGTCGGCCGCGTAACTCGAATTATTCCCATCGGCGCTTTTGTGGAAATTTTGCCCGGAAAAGAAGGAATGATTCACATTTCCCAGTTAGCGGACTACCGCGTTGGCAAAGTGGAAGACGAGTTAGCTGTGAACGATGAAGTGATTGTCAAAGTGCGAGAAATTGACAATAAAGGTCGAATTAATTTGACCCGGTTGAATATTCATCCCGACGAAGCGGTAGCCGCCCGCGAAGCGCTGAATAAATAGTTTACGGTTGGTAATTGGTAATTACTTGTAGAGTAATTGCTAATTGCTAATTGCTAACTCGTGATTGGTAATTGCTAATTGCTAATTGAGATTAAATCTGATTGTTTCAGATTGATTGGGGAGTAGGTGCGCGACAGCGACAGATCGACAAAAGTGCGATCGGCTGTAGAAGTTAATACAGTCGCGCACTTTACCCTCTGCGGTTGCTATAAATAAACTTTCAAATTATTCATCTCTCTCCCCTCTTCCTCTGCGCCCTCTGCGCCCTCTGCGGTTAAATCACTCATAAATATTAAAAAAAACCAAATATCCAGAAACCAGACTTATTGAAAAAGTCTGGCATCTCAAAGAAGATGAAATCAAATAACCGCAATACAGTCAATTTCAACTAACACATCTTTCGGCAAACGCGAAACCTCAACACAAGCGCGCGCCGGCGCAGTTGCCTCATCAAAATATTTCCCATAAACCGCATTCACAGCGGCAAAATCATTCATATCTTTGAGGAAAACCGTAGTTTTTACCACATCCAACCAAGTCGCGCCGGCTTCTGTGAGAATCGCTTCGAGATTTGCCATAACTTGTTCGGTTTGTTTTGCCACGTCGTCGGTGTAGACAATATCGTTTAGTCTAATGTCGATCGCAATTTGACCGGCTACAAACAGCATAGTGCCCGTAGCGGCGATCGCTTGATTGTAAGGGCCCACGGGTGCCGGTGCTTTGTCAGTACGAATAATTTTGCGCGTCATAGATGTCACTTTTTGGGATAATTTTTCGGAGGTTTCCGGCTGGTAGAGTTCTGCGTCAGAGGTTTCAGGCTGGTAGATTTCTCCATCGGGCATTATAGCACCAGTGAAGTCAGCATTTTTAATATTCCAGCCATAGGTTTGAACATCAGTCAAGTCTGCTTTCTTAAGGTTGGCTCCCTCCAAACTTGCTAGCATCAAAGTTGCTTGTTTAAGACTAGATTTTTCTAGATTTGTCCTTTCTAGACAGGCTTTTTTCAAATTTGTCCCTGTGAGGTCTGCTGCACTAATATCAGCCTCAGTTAGATTCACACCAGACAAGTTAAATGCAGACAGATTGACACCTCGGAGTTTGGCTCTCTGAAAATTGATACCTTGGAGGTTAGCACCCGCTAATTTCACTTGAATCAATTCTGCTCCTGTCAAGTTTGCCATCGTCAAATTTGAATCGCTCAGATTTGCTCTATTTAAATTTGCGTTCTTCAAGGAGGCTTTCGTTAACGATACGGAGCTTAATTGGGCATCACTCAGGTTTGCATTGTCCAGCTTAGTATTACTCAAATTTGCCCCATTGAGGTTTGCCATACTCAAGTCAGCACCGCTGAGGTCTGCAAAACTGAAGTTGACATTATTACCTGCCACCCCGATTAAGTTTGTTCCTAACAGGGATGCTCTACTGAAGTCTGTGCCATAGAGGCTTGCTTTGTTAAGAGTTGCCTCATTCAAATCAGCTCCCGTCAAATTTGCACCGCGTAGGTCTATTCCACTCAAGTCTGCACCTTTGAGGTCTATCCCGCTTAACTGTGCTTTTGTAAAGCTTCGTTCGCCTGCGGCGTATTTTTCTAAAAGTTCTTTAGCATCCATAAATCACTGATCGCCCTTCCGCTACACCCCACTTTCCCAGCCTACCACCAAACCCCAACGCGCGATCTAAATCTGCGTCAATCCGCGTTAATCCATCTTCATCTGCGGTTAACAAATTACCTTTTTGCAACCGCAGATAGAGGCAGATAAACACAGATTAACGCAGATAAATTAGAAATTATCTGCGTTAATCTGCGTTAATCCATTTTCATCTGCGGTTAAGAAATTCCCTTTTTTAACCGCAGATAAACGCAGATTTACACATTACACACCAACCGGAGCACCAACAACCTCACCTTTCAACATCCGAGAAGCAGCATCAAGCAATTGCTCCTCCAAATAAGGCTTAGTGAAATAGCCTTTCGCGCCCAAACTGTAAGCCATTTGGCGGTGTCTGTCAGCACCGCGAGAAGTTAGCATCGCGATCGGCAATTCACACAAAACCGCATCCTTCTGCATCCGAGAAAGTAGTTCCAAACCGTCCATTCTCGGCATCTCAATATCGCAGAAAACGATATCGCAAGGCAGACCAGATTTCATCTTTTCCCAAGCTTCCTTACCGTCGCGAGCTTCTTCCACGCGATAGCCAGACTTCTCAAAAGTAATCGACAATAGCGATCGCACCGTAATCGAGTCATCCACAATCAGCACAGTCGGCTCAGTCTTCTCGATTTGGGCCTCCTTAGTAGCCTTCTCGCCCTCATCCCAAAGCGTACCGCCAGTATCCTTCCGCAGCCTTCCCGTAGCCAAATCGATCAGTTCCAGAACATCGGCAATCGCCACGATCCGACCGTCCCCGAGCACCGTGGCCCCAGCAATCCCGATCGGCTTCGGCACCGGCCCCTCCAACGGCTTGATCACAATTTCCTGTTCAGTCGAAACCTGATCCACCTGCACCGCCAAGAAATTGCCAGCAGAGCGCAGCACGATCACCGAAATCATGTCATCGTCAGTATTAAACCCGTAAACACTGCCCCGACCCAAATGGCGGCTGTAAGCCAGCAAATCCCGCAGCGGCCGGAACGGCAAGCTTTGACCCCGCCACTCAATGCAAGGCAAACCGTCCGCCCCCGTCGTCACCTGATCGCGAGGTACATCGATCATATCTTCGACCCCATCCATCGGGAAAGCAATGCGAGCTCGATCGCTAATGCAAGTCAGAGCCTTAGAAATGCTCAACACCAGAGGTAAACGGATGGTAAACACAGTCCCTTTACCGATGGTTGAATCGATCGACACAGTGCCCCGAATCTCCTGCAAAGAAGTCTGCACCACATTCATACCGACCCCCCGGCCCGCGTACTCCGTCGCCTGTTCCTGAGTGCTGAAACCGGGCATAAACAGCAAATCGTAAACTTCCGAGCGAGACATCCTCTGAGCCTGAGCCGCCGTCAGCAAACCCTGCTTGATCGCCTTCGCCTTCACCCTTTGCGGGTCAATGCCCGCCCCGTCATCAGAAACCGAAACCACGGTTTGGTTCCCTTGGTGGAAAGCGCGAATCGTAATCCTGCCGACAGCAGGCTTCCCAGCCGCCAGACGCACCTCCGGCGCTTCGATCCCGTGAGTAATCGCATTGTTCACCAAATGAGTCATGGGGTCATAAAGCTGATCCACAATCATCTTGTCGATCTGAATATCCTTACCCTCCACCTGCAACTGAGCCTGCTTCCCGCACTTAATCGCAATTTCCCGCACCGCCCGGAACAGCCTGTCCGTCGTCTCCGCAAACGGCTTCATCCGGGCGCGAGTCAAACCTTCTTGCAGTTGAGTCGTAACTTGCCGCAGTTGGCGAGTCACCTGATCCGCCTCATCCACCAAAAACTCAATGTCCGCCGCCGACTCCCGCACCCGCACGATCAGCTCAATAATCTCTTGAGCCAAACTGTGGAAAGGAGTAAACCTGTCCATTTCCTCCGGTCTCCAGGCACTGTCCCGCGTATGGGCCGAATCCTCAGAGCGCCAGGCCGATCGGTGTCCCTGCCGGTTTGCCAGCAAAGCAATCTCCAAAAGACTCCGCTCGTAGAAATCCTGAGTCCGCTGGCTCACATCGCTCAGCAGCGTTACCTGGTGCAGCAAATTGTCCAAAAACTGCCGCATCCGTTCTTGGTCTTGCTCCAAACTGTTGCGGTTCACCACCAGTTCCCCCATCAAATTGCTGAGGTTATCCAGTTGCTTGACCGGCACCCGCATCGTCTGGTCGCCGAACCCGCCCGCGCGCATATTGCGCCTGGGTCTGTTGATCGCTGACGGCCCCATATTGCCTTCCCCCTGTGAGCGGCCGCTGTCCTTGGGATCTTCGAGCAGTTTTTCCAAATCGCCAAATTCGTCGTCGCTCTCATCGGCAGCAGTGCGCGCGGCTTTACTAGCAGTTGTCGCCGGTAGCCCGTGAATTTCCGGCATAGTTGCGCTCTCGCTGAGGAGTTCTTCAAGATCCGAGAAAACTTCTGTATTTACCGGACTCTGATTTGTACTCGCAGAAGCTGCCATAACAGCTCCCGCACCGCCTGCAATTAACAGTGCTTCTAAATCGTCAAAATTGCCTTCAGAATCATCCTCATCGCCTGATTCGCCATCGCCAAAAAAGTCTGCCAGCGACCCCTCATCTAACTCCGAGGCATCGGTCTGGGCTGACTCGTCCTCAGCGTCCCAAAAGCCCGTCGTCAGTTCCGAAGTCACCAAAACCTCAGCATCGATCGAATCCAACAAATCATCAAAACCCTCCAACTCTGCGTTGTTGAGAGTAGCGCCCGTTTCCATCGCCGAGAGCAAGTCAGCATCGCCCTCAAACATACCATCGAGAGATTCAGCAGGCAGCGGCTCTAAATCCACACTCGAAAAATCAGTTTCCAGGGCATCAAACAAATCATCTTCGCCCTCATACTCCCCGGCGATATCTGTTTCGGCTCGATCGAACAAATCTGCACCCGCCCCGCCTGCCAAACCATCGGGAGGTTGGGCAGACAACTCCTTCACCTCCACAGCCGCGCCCTCCGAGGGCGCCGATCCAGCATCGCCCTGCAGCACCATGCCTTCGGCAAACATATCCTCCAAGAAATCGAAAGCTGCGCCCTCATCAGATTCGACATTATTATTTGAAATTTCCGACTCAGGACGATCGTCGGACAAAGCCCCAAGTTCAACCTCTGCCGAATTTGCCAAGCCTTGGTCGGAAACCGCCGCACCATGATTATTGTTCTCGAACAAACTCCCCAAATCGCCCTCATCAACTCCCACATCCGCACTCAGCAATTCTGCATCCCCATCCTTGGGCCAACCCCCACGGGCTTGCCCCGAAGCTTCTGGGTCATACTCCGTACCCGTAGGTACAGAACCGAAAAGCTCAGCCAAATCGGCAGCTTCTCGGGAAGTAGCCACTCCTTGCCGATCCCGCACAGTCTGTTCATCCTCAGACATCGCGTCCGAGGTCATATCCCCAAACAGCGCATCCAAATCCGTATCGTCCACTTCCAGGTTGAGCGATTGCACAGACTCGTCTTCCAGGCCGAAAGCATCTTCTAGCCAGTTTTCATCCGCAGAGATATCTAAATCAGAATTTGATGTCATGTTAACAACGTTGCCCATTTCCTCATTTTGTGGGATGCCTGCAGCTCGATCTCGATCGCCCCCGTTCTCCCCACCTTCGTCTTCTGAAGAAAGGAAATTAGAAGTAATCCCCAACAACTCGCTCAAATCCGAATCCTCGCCAAGCTCAGAGAACAACTCGAAATCATCCATTTCAGGCTCTTCAAGTGCTTCGGCATTCGCTGAATCATTATTGTCCCCCCCGGCTGCCGGCTGCTTCGATTCTCCGTCTAAAGCCTCCGACTTCAGGGAATACTCCGAATAGACTGCCTGCCCACCTGTTGCCTCAGATAAGCCTAAATCGTCGAACAAATTCTCGAAATCAGCATTTTCCTCCGTACCACCTGCAGAAGTTTGGGCCGCCACTTCGTCCAAAAGTGTACCGAGAGCATCTTCGTCCGCTTGTCCCCTCGCTGGGACCACCGTGTCGTCTCGCCGCTGCAAACCGCCCCTACCGTTACCCGTTTTAACCTGGTTGCGAGTTAACCGCTGGCTCGAACCCGCATTTTTCTGACCCGCAGCTACTGTCGAGCCCTCTGCCTCCTCTCCAAACAGCAAATCCTCCCCAAACAAACTCGTCAGGTCATCAATCGGAGGCGTCCTATTCGTTTCGGAACTTTCCGCATCGTATTCGTCAAACAACAAATCAGTAAAATCGCCGGAATTGTCATCATCGTCTAACCCCAGCATTTGGGTCGCCGAGATCCCAGAAGAGTGTGCATAGTCGAGGTCTTCTTCTTCTTCCCAAGCGCCGTCGAGATCCGGGGACTCGCCGTCAAACAAGTCCGCTAAAGTGTTGAGTTCTGCCGCGCCCACTTCCGGGCCCGTGCGGGTCGAGCCTCTAAAAGCACCCGTCTCCATATCCGATTCTGCGAATGCGGAATCGTCGAACTGGGACGAGCGAATGCCAATGTCATCGTTGCTGTCGCCGCTGTCTAGTTGGTCGAACAGCTCGTCTATACTCAGCCCAGAAATAGTCGGCAGCAACTTGTTCGATCCATCACCGGAATCACCCGAACCCACGAGATCCCAAGCCTCATCCTCAACAGAAACCACGTTTTTCCCGGATGTACTCGGTTGAGCAAAGGCCAGCAAATCTTCAAAATCTGTTTCTGGAACCAGAACAGCAGGCTGCAGCGCCAGAAGTTTTGCGCTTGGGGCGATCGACGATTCTAGACCAGAAATTACCAGTTCTTGCGCTTGTTTGATGTCTTTGATCACCGTTGGGGCTAAGGTACGGTAGGTATTGTCTGGGTTGCCGATCGCCTTGGATACAGCTTGGATCAATTCTATCCAGCAGGGCAGTTCAAATTCTTCCCCCGCCCTGAGCAAGTTCCGACAAATGTTCTTGAGTTGCCGCCTGCTTTCTGGCCCCTCCGGCTGTTTGAACTCTTGCAGGAGTTCCCGCATCCTCGCCGGCACGTCCGAGTCAAATACTAGCAGCAGCGCGCTGTCTTCTGTTGTTCTGGCATCAGGTGCGTAAACTGACCGCGAATCTGGAAAACTCTTTGATGAGGCAAAGGCCCCGACGCCCACCCCCGCCATAACTGGTTCGGGTACTGGCATCGCGTAGCTCTCGTCTGCATGGTGTTCTCCGTGTCCAACGAGTCCCCCCAAGTGCCCGTTAAGTTCTTCAAATACTGGTTCTAATTCTCGAACCATCTGTTCTCCCAATTCCTCTGTCAGTCCAAAAGGCCCCGACAGTTGCTCTAACAGCCCTTGCAATGTGTCAAAAATTCGCAGAAAAAGGGACTCTAGCTGTTGGTCTACTTTAACGCTGCACTCTTTTAATACTTTAAAACTATCTTCTAGTCGGTGAGCTGTTTGCTGAATGCTCGTCAGCCCCAGCATTGCTGCTCCTCCTTTGACAGAGTGAGCGGCCCTAAATACTTCGTTGACCAGTTCTGGGTCTTCGATCGTCGTTTGCAGATTCAGCAACCCTTGTTCGATCGTATTGAGGTGGTCTTTTGCCTCCTCAATAAAGTAGCCCATTATCCTCTGTTGTTGCTCCGGTAGCATAGTTTTATTCCTGATTTTAAGCGTTATTGTATTGGGTCTATGTTAGTAGTTCTAGAGAAGGTCTCTGTATATCTCGCCCCTTGACAAGAGAATAATCTGACTGCGAGATATGGCAAATGTCCTGGCTATTTCTGCTTTCGACCTCCCCTCACTTAAAAGATAGCGAATCTCCCGCACCTGTTCGGGTTTTAGCTTGCGGGTAGGACATATCTTGCCGGGAACGAAAGGAAAGCGGTTTTTTTCTATAGCATCGCGGGAGTTATCGGCAGGAGTTCCTTCCCACAAATGGTCAGGATTCACACAACCGCGATCGTCGCAACTGTGACAAGCAAAATAACCGGGTTTGACAGACCGTCCCAGTTTGTGTTCCAGTACAAGTCTGTGGGGATAGAAACTTTGATTTTTTCCGTTAATTTTGATAGTTTTAACCGAATAACCATCACTTCTTTTAGCCAAGGTGCAAATCATGCAGCCGTTCGGCTGTATTTGGGCGCGAATGCCGGGAATTATTTCTCTGCCTCGCAGTTCTTTTTGAGGTTGAGGAGCCGATGTGCTTCCTACATCTTTAATTCGTCCTTTCCTAAACCTGTCTTGAGAATTTTCCAGTCGAGAACCTTCCCATAAATGGTTGGGATTAATGCAGTTGCGAACATCGCAAGTGTGGCAAGCAAAGTATTCCGGTCTAATCGGACGACCTAAGATATTTTCTAATACTAAACGGTGAACACTCAGCGTTTTCCATTCACCGTTAATTTTAAGTCTTTTGTTGGCATAGCCCCTGCTGTTTTTTGATAGGGTACAGATAATACAGCCCGTCGGCTGTATTTCACCAAAGATGCCAGGAATAACCTCTACTATGTTATCGTCCATTTGTGCAACTCCTACTTCCTTTAGGTGTTGGATTGGCAGCCCCGCAGCGGTTTCAAGGCTGCGAGGTTGCTTTTTGTCTATCATTGTTGCCACACTAATGTGCTTGTAATTCAGCAAGTAGAAAAAGCATTAAACAATCAATTATTGTCTTTCTGCTGTTTCTACTCGGAACCTTTCCACCGATGTCAAAAGGTCGCGTGCAACGCCCACCAAATTTTGCAAAGCACCCGAAACTCGCTGCGCTTCTTGGGACGTTTCCTGAGCAGTTAATTCGACAGCTTGCATCACACTGGCGACCGAGCGAGCTGTTTCGTTCTGCTCCACAGTGTCCGCCGTAATCGATCGCACTAACACGTCAATTCGATTAGTAACTTGAATGATATCTTCAAGCGATCGCTTCGCCTGTTCTGCCAATCTTGTACCCTCAATTACCTGCTGCGTCCCTTCTTCCATCGCCGTCATTACCGCGCCGGTTTCGCTTTGAATTTGCATCACGATCTGTTCGATTTCTTTCAAAGACTTCGCCGATCGATCTGCCAATTGTCGCACCTCATCCGCCACGATCGCAAAACCCCTGCCCGCTTCCCCAGCTCTCGCCGCCTCAATACTGGCGTTGAGTGCCAACAAATTCGTCCGCGAGGCGATCGTCGCAATTAAAGCCACAATCTTAGAAATTTCTTGAGAAGCTTCCGCCAACCTCTTGACTTTTCTGGTGGTTTCTGCTACCGTTTCTCGAATTTCCAAAATCCCGGCCACCGTCCGCTCCACAGCCTCGCCCCCTTTCAGAGCCGTTGCCGCCGCGCCCCTGGCCACTTCTTCCGCCTCTCTAGCGCTCTCTGCGACCCGCTGAATCGCATCCGTGAGGACTTGCACCGAATTCAGGGTTGCCGCCAGTTCCTCAGCTTGTCGCAGCGCGTCGGAAGACAAATCGCCCGCAAACTTGGCACTATCCGTAGCGCCTTTGCTGACCTCCCTCGCCGCCTGTTTCACCTGATGGACGATTTCGCGCAGATTTTGAATTGTCAAGTTAAACGAGTCAGCAACAGCGCCCAAAACGTCTGCGGTCACTTCCGCAGTCACCGTCAAGTCACCCCGTGCCGCTCCTTCCACGTCGTCTAGCAAGCGAATCACTTGGCGCTGCAAGTCTTCTTTTGCCTGTTCCTGCTCGTCAGACTTGCGCCTGGTATCGCTAATCGTGGTTTGGATGACCTTCGCCATGTGGTTGAATTTAGCAGCCATTTTGCCAAATTCATCTTCCGAGTAAACCGTAGCGCGAGCGTCCAAAGTTCCTTGAGATACGGCATCGAACTGAGCTTGCAAATTGTCCGACGACTTGCGTACCTGCTTGGCGATCAACTGGCCTATGCCCCAAGAAGTTAAAAAGCTGGTAAAGCCTGCGGCTGCGGTCATTACCCAGCCTGTTTGGCGCAGATAAACAATCGCCTCCGGCTTGTCTTGCCGCAGAGCATTATAGGAGGCAATGTTGGTGACGAAAGCCACAGCTACCAGAGAAACCAGTCCCGCCCCGATTGCCGTGTACAACTGTTTTGTAAACAAAGGGGCATTTTCCAAGAAAGCCAGTCCCCCCTGTTCTACTGTTACCGAAGTATCGACCGCTTCTGTTTCTGTGGGAGAAAAAGTAGACACAGACGCATCAGCCGGGCCGCTTATGCTAAATATCTCGTCATCCCGAATTGCTGAGCCATCGCTGTTGTCAAAGTCCAGGCTGCTGCCTGTCGTTCCCATCATGCCGCTGGTCGAGTTGCCGAAATTGGTGTTACCTCTAGTCAAGATCGAACTGCTGGCATCTTCTGAGATATCAAAGTCCGGCAAATTGCCCAAATCGTCAAACTCGTCAAATTCGTCTAAAAAGTCGCTGTGTTCTTGAGCGTTCCCAGTTTTTGACGACCAGGCGCTGCTGTTCTTGTCGGACGCTCCGAAAGCTGTTGCTTGTTCGTTTTCGTCGAACGAGAAAGAATCGCTAAAAGCGTCGTCTTCAAAAGCATCTAACTCGAAGTTGTCTGAGGAGCTAAATGCCGGGGGTTCCGAGTCGCTGTAACCGTTGCTGTTGGCGGAGGCTGGATCCACTGAATTAAATTGTCCCCGGCTCGACCTTGACGAGTGAGAGTTGGGGACAGCACCTCCCATCAACAGCGTTTCGTCTTCCGCCAGCGAATAGTTTGACGAGTAGTCCGACCCATTATTCGACTGTTTGTTTTGAGGTCTAGAAGAGCCAAAACCCGACGAGGGCATCGCCTCGGCAAAGGGGTCTTCATCTTCGACCCCAGGTGTGTTATGACCGTAATTTTGGCCGATCTGGGGCGGCGATTGGTAGTCGTAGTCGGAGTTATCGTCGAATTCGTCTGGCAAATCGAGCGCACCAAAAGGTTCGCCAAAATTGTCCGAGGGGTCAATGGGGGAGTCTAGTTGGTTCGAGTCGAAGGAATTCCCGCTTTCTGAAGAGGCAAAACTTTGACCGTTGAGCATCTGAGTCGGAGCTTCTGAAAACGAATCTCCTGAGTAAGGTGCGCTTGAAGCAGACACTTTGCTGCTAGACAAGTCAGCAGCATCAAACCCTCCATCATCTAAGGCAAAAGGGTCTCCAAAGTCCGAGTCAGCAAACTCGTCTATGTCTAGCGAGTCGGAGGTCTCAGCATAAGCTGCCATTCCGCCGCTGTCGCCACCAAATGGATTAGAATGTGAGGCTAAATCTGGGACTGAGCCTGCGCGATCGTCGTCTTCTGGTTCCCACCCCAAGCCACTCATGCCCAAGTCGGCCAAGTCCTCGTTTTCCATGTCGTCTGGGGATTGACTTCTATAGGAAAGGGATGGGGAATTTCCTTGGAAAAGTCCCAAATCCGGGTCTTCTAACCCTTCATCAAGAGATAAGTCTGGATAGAATTCTAATTCAGTTTCAGCAGACAAAGCCTCGAAATTTTCCGTTTGCAGTTCTCCAGATAAAAATTGGTCTGTGTAGGTAATTCCGCTGTGAGCGTGTTCCACCAAACTCGGGTCATCACTCAGACCTAGCACAACCGTGTACTGTTCCCGCGCCACCTCATACTGTTGCAGGCCGTAGCAGTAAATGTGTCCGCACAGCAGGCGAGCGCTGGGGTCTTCGGGAAAATCTTCTACTAATTGATAAACTAGGGCTGCGGCTTCTGAATAATTGCCATCCATGTAGGCCGCTTCTGCCCGTTGGTAGTCCTGCTGAAAGTTGGTACTTGTTGCCATTTGCCGCCCTCTTTGGATTTTAGATTTTAGATTTGAGATTTTTGATTTTTATCTTGAATTGAATGTTTAGATGCGCGCCTCACGTCGTGTGACTGTTTATGGTTAGACCTCAATCGAAAATCGCAAATCGCAAATCTAAAATCGATTTCACGCTGCCCACCGCGCCGAGCGCAGAATTTTCACTTGATCTAGCAGTCGGAGCACTTTAGTCGCTGGTGCACCTAACATCCATTCTCCCCTCAGAAATGGAATCATGCCGTCTGGTGCATTGTTCTGAGAGTGCAGTTGCTCTACGTCGAGCCAGTCCATCCCCACAATTCGATCGACTGCCAGCCCCAAAATCGTATCTTGGTCTTCCACAGCCACGATCGGGATTTCGGGTCTATCTGTGTTCAGAGGTGTTTGGTCTCCCAGAAATTGGCCGAGGTCTGCCACCCAAATCACTCGTCCTCTCATATTTAGCGTACCTAAAAGCAAAGAGGAAACGTTGGGGATCGGTGTCATGCGGTCTGGGGACGGGGATAGTACCTCTCTAATTCCTGTCGCCGGCAGTGCGAACTCGTTCCCCGAAGGAACGTAGAACCGCAGGTGCAGCTCTCCTTCGGGAGTTTCTAGTTCTTGGAATTCCGGAGCCGGATCTACGCCTAGTCCTGGTAATATAAAGTCTGGGCTACCGCTAATCATAATTCTGACACCTGCATTTCTAGCAAAATTGTTGATGTTTCCCGCCAAGAAGAAGCCGATCGAAACTTCGATGGTCGAGACTTGACACAGCCAAGCTTGACACAGCCAAGGGGTGAATGGCGCGACTGCCGGAGGCCCTTGGCAATAAATTTTCTCCGTCAATAATTGACTGCCATCAATAAATTCGCGCGACCAATGCTGACAAAGTAGCTCAAATCGACTACGAACAATTAATTTGAAACCCCTAAAGCTTCACTTTGTAGTCCCACCGCCGTCTCAATTGGTAAAACTCTGGATAATTTCTGCGATGAATGCTAAACCGATACTCGGATTAGCGAGGAGTTGTAGACATGGCTGGTGTCGCGACAATCATGAACGGAGTAACTTAAGACTGAGAATTGGACTCTCTGACTTTGTACAGAAATACCTAGCAATAAGTAGCTCTGTACATCAGTTTTTCGGAGCGGCTGCAAGTGGAGAACAAGTATATTATATTTGCACTTCGAGCGTGTTAGACCCACATGGGTCTAGAAATTGAACAGAGTTTTACCGACGCCCTTATGTCAGCGCGCGGATTTATACATTCTAGTTTATGGTGCGATCGCCAATAGTACGTCCAGCTTCTCTTTGTGGTGGCCGAGACTCGATCTAACCGCAGGTACAAAAAAGCTCCCATCATGCGATGGGGCGAAACTTATTTTTCTTCTAATTGGTCTTCTAGCGATCGGTCTAATAATCTTTCCGAGAGATTGATCCGAGGGTAGCCCGGGCCCACATATTTTTCTACCAGCATCAATAACTCGCTTTCACCAAAAGGTTTAGTGTAAAAGTCTGTAGCTCCGGCCATGCGGGCTTTAACCCGGTCGATAAATCCGTCTATGCCCGTCAGCATCACGATCGGCGTCTGCCGGAAAGCGCTAGAACTACGCAGCATAGCGCAAATTTCGTAGCCGTCGAGTTCCGGCATGGCGATGTCACACAGAATTAAATCGGGTTTGAGTGGAAACACCAAACTCAGGGCTTGGAGGGGATTGCCGATCGCAGTAGCTTCGTAACCGTGTTCGTTTAAAATTGACTCGACTGTTTTGCGAATAATATTGTCGTCGTCAATACAGACAACTCTGGGAACTTTGGTTTCTGGGGACGACCATTCTTTTTTGTTGTTGGTGGGGGCAACAGAGGGTTGGTAAAATACTTGCACCAATCCCTGCTGCACAAAGGGGTAAATCGCCTTAGCGACAGTGAGCACGTCTCGGTTGAGGTAGCGCGCCATTTGGCGGATCGAAGTGTGCCCGTCGGCCCAGCGTCTGAGAGTATTAAAGGTATTGACAGGCAGCGCGACTCGCAGCTCGGAGGGGTCTGAAATCACCGGGCATTGGTTGGGCGACTGAATGTGAGGGTGAAACTGCTTCCACTGCTGCACCTGTTTGACAATCTTGGCCAGCAGCGAACTAATTTCTAAGCTGGTCAGTTGAGGAGCCAAAGCTGGGCCCATTTCAAAAGTGAAGGAACCCTGGTGGAGACTGAGCAAGTCAAATAGGGTTTCGTGGATCATGCTCTGGATGATGTTGCGGCCTTGAGCTGGGGTGAGGATGTGGTTTTCTAGCAGGGCCCATAGGTAGCCGTATTCTGGGGCATTGGTAGATGCCATATAGGGAACTTGGATTTTGTCGAGGGCGGTATCTGCTTTGTAGCGGCGCAGGTAGTCGCGCAAGCGAAACAAACTGCCCGCACTCTGGGTAGCGTAAATAATCTGACCGTTGAAGCAGAATACATACCAGGATTGTCCTGCAAGGGAGCGCGAGGTAGGTTGAGTACCCGTGCTGCTGCCGGTGGAGGTGTAGGCCTCTACGAACAGTTCTCCGGTTCGCTGGCCTAACTCAATCAATTGCAGGATGCTGCGGATGTCTATTTCACTCAAATTTCCCTGCATGCAGCTAAAATGTCCTCCTTAAAACCGTTGGCGTCTGAGATCGGAAAGACTGTGTGCTGGCGAAAACATTGACTTTAGTTTCCGTCAATAATTTACGCGCTGATGCCGATCTCACAATTGGGAATTGACGAAAGGGCGATACTTGCTGCCGGGTCTCGGCCGCGCTACCAGTCCACAAGCTGAAACCGCGCAACTCGCGGCATTCTCTAAGTGTAGAGTTTCACCTTGTATTCCGTTACATAAGACCTACTCACATCTACTCATGACTAGACAAGTCTACTCAGTAGTATTGTAAAGCTTACTTCCTGTTTCATCCTGGCGGTGTCGAAACTCACCAGTCCACAGGCACGAACCCCGCCTAACTGACGGTTTTTGACAAATTAATTGCCGCGTTTGAGTCGCGGTCAATCACCAATCCGCAATAGGAGCATTCAAACACTCTCTCGCTCAAGGAAAGTGTTTCTTTTTTTGTTCCACAGTTAGAACAGGTTTTACTGGACGGGAACCAACGGTCAGCAATTACCAACTTTGAACCGTACAACTCGCATTTGTAGGTTAACGGGCGGCGAAACTCAAAGAATCCCAGATATGCAGCAGACGCAGCCAACTTATGATTAGCCATCATTCCGCTTACATTCAAATCCTCTATGACCATTAAACCGTGATTTTTGACAAATAATGTCGTCAAGTTATGTAACGTATTTTTACGTATGTTAGCTATTTTTTTATGCAGTCTCGCTATCTTGAGTTGCGCTTTTTGACCGTTGCTTGAACCGATAATTTTAGGGCGGTTTAGCCCTTGCCTTTTTGACATTTTGGCTGCATATTTTGGGTAGGATTTTGCCCCAGCAATTACTTCACCTGTTGAGAGAGTAGCTAATGCTTTAATGCCGAGGTCAACTCTGAAAATGCTTGTATTGCCTGACTCCTGCTGTTGGGCGTCAAACCGCCAACTGATAAACCACCTGTCGGGTTGACGGGATATCGTGCAAGACTTGGTTAATACTTGTGGCAATCTTTCATAAGTTTTCAAAATGCCAATAACAGGAAATTGAATTTTATTGTCACCCAAGATTTTAACTGCGCTTTTTAACGTGAAAGAGCCACGCCGCCGTTTATTCTTAAATATCGGCACTCCCCCAGTCTTGTTAAAACACCGTTTCCCTGCTTCGCGCAATGCCATTAATGCTTGCTGCGGTGTAGACTTGCTGCATTCATATAGCAATCCTAAATGATTCGTGTAATTCTTGTAGGGGCAAACCCCCCGTGGTTGCCCCGCCTTGAGTGGGGTAGGCACGGGGAGTAGGGGTAGCACTACCCCTACATATTTTTACAAATGATTTAGGATTGCTATAGTACCAAGGATTTTTTGATTTCACTATAGATACTAAGAGTTTGTGCAAGTCAGTAGCTGTGGGAAGTTTGAGCTTTTCACTCTCGTTGGTTTTATTGTGGTGAAGTATATTTGGGGTCAACCACAATCCCCTATTCAACGCATGACGCGCTACTCCACAATGCTGGGCTAACAATGTGCGAGTAAGTAGATTATTCAGTTTCAATTCGGTTTTGAAGCCTAACAGCATTTTTACCTCTCTATCGCTTTGAATTACGCTATATACTGCTTCAATCCCTACTCATTTCAGAAGGAATGAGTAGAGGTGAGTAGGATTTTGGTTGCAGTTTCTCACCCTCAGTGCCGATCGACCTTTTTGCTCGTCCCCCGCGATCGTCATCGGCTCGCGTCATTACCCTATTCTAAGGCAGCGCGGTTCAAATCCCTAGTCCGCCGGAGGATGGCGTCCGCTTGGGGGTAGCGATGGCTTTTCTGACGATCGAGCCGCAACTAAAGCCTGGTACAATCAATAGAAAGTTTTTGACGGACTGACTTTTTTCAGCTTTAGCCTATGGCAGTCTTCGCAGTGAGAGCTAGTCTTTAATCAAGTGGCATTGGTACTGCTGTCTCATTCCTCCAGACAACTGGTGACGCCCGTACTTTCTGGAAGTTCTCCCGTGAGAACGTGCTATGCGTTAGTGCTGAAGAAAAGTTAGAAAAAATGCTATCCCCCGATTGGGCAAACAATACCAAGAAGTAAGACTTAATTGCCAAAAAGCGATCCTTACTTGCCTACACTTGTTTACTTTAGGTAAGTTGACTAAAAATCACAGGCAGTGTTATCTTTAGTCAAGAACCTTTGGCTTAAGGGGGATAGCCTACTTATGTTGGAATTAGCCGTCTACCCAACAGCGTAGGAAGTAAACACCACTTATCTTTTAGGCCTTTAAGTAACTTAAAGTAAGTTGGGATAGGTTTTACGAAGCAGAGGACTATTAGTGTGCTGTATCTAGCGGAAGTACAAAAACAGAGAAGCGGCTTTGGTCTCGGTGGCGGTAAGGCTGAACTGAAACTGCTAGCTTGTCAGCGGGGCGAACATAACTGGAGCGCCGTACCAGGTGATGACGCGATCCCAGTTGAGGAAGCTAATAAGTTTAACGACGGCACGCTGGTGCTAGTTGAGTTGAGCGCTAGCAAGCAAGTGCAGCGGATTCAGGAGGCGGCCCGCCAGTTGGTGAGCATTCTGCAAAATTTCTCGCGATTGCAGGACAAGTTTAAGGATAAGGAAGAGGAAATTGAACAGTGGAAGGCTTCTCTGACGTTTTCGAGTCAGGAACTCAATCGCCGGGAAATGGAAATGCAAGCCCGCGAAGAGCAGTTGGCTCAAATGGAAGAGGAGTTGGAGCGGCTGGAGGCTCAGCGCTCGGAAATTGAAAATACTCGAGATGAAGCTAACCGACTGCGAGAAGAAGTCGATCGCAGTCGCGTGGAAATTGAGACGGCTTGGGAACAGTTGCGGGGCGAGCAGCAACGGGTGGCCCAGCAGCAGTCTGAGGTTCGGCAGGGGCCAGTAGTTGATGAGCAGCAGACTCAGAGGATTCAGGAGTTGATGCAGAAGTTGGGAGGGGCAATTGCTTCGGCCCAAGGGGTGCGGGAACAAATGAATCAGTCTCTTGGTGCCGTGGGCGCTCAACAGGCAATTCTGGATCAGCACTGGCAGCAGTTGGAGCAAAAACAGAGCATAGCTCAACAGCAACAAGAAGAGGTCGATCGACAAAATCAGAGCCTCCAAAACCGCTGGCAAGAGTGGTACCAATCTCAAGATGCTTTGGCCGGGGCTCGGGCGGAGCTTAAAGGACAGCAAAGTACCCTCAGCGCTAAGCAGGATCGGGCTCAGTCCGTGTCTTTGCAGGTGCGGGCTGTTGAGGAGCTTTACCAGCAAGTTTCCAGGCTCGCATCTGCTTCGGGTGCTGCGGGTACGGAGCAGAAAGTAGATGTGTCAGCTTTGGAGAAGATGCCTGTTGATGAGTTACAGGGACTGGTGCAACACCTGCAACAGGATTTGGAAAAGGTGTTCCGGTTTGTTAACGATCAAGAGGAGGAGTTGACTCTGCAGCGGGAGACAATCGAGGAGCTGCAAGGGAAAATTCAAGCGGCTTCCGAGTACGATCGCATGGCTTTGGAAAATGAAATGGCAGATGAGCTAGAAAGTTATCAGATGTTAAACGAAACTCTGGTGGGACAGCGCCTCCGGTTGCAGGAACGGGAAGATGTTTTAAAGCAGCATCAGGCGGTGCTGTGGCGGCGGCTGGGTACTGCTAATGCTTCCAAACAAGAGCGAGGAGATATTGATTTGGGGCCGATTGTCGCACAGCTCAATACTCAGCGACAGCAGCAAAGCCAAGAATTGCAAAGACTGGAAAACGAAATTCAGCAGGTGCGGGAAGCCATATCCCAAATGGAGGCAAATGTCAACCGCCAAAATGGGGAAAGTGAAGCGAAACGCTACGAACTCAAGCAGTTAGAGCAGAATTTGTTCAACCAGAAAGGTGCAGTGGCCCAACTCTGGGGCAGGCTGAATGTTTATCAAGAAATGTTGCAGCCGGTGCAGGACAATTTGAATGCGCTACGCCAAAAGCTCGAAGCGGTGGCGGGGGAACTCGATCGGGTGCAGGAGACGGGAGACGAGCAAAATCGGGTAGTTTCCGAGTTGCGAGAAGTCCTTTCGGGTTTGATAACAGCTTAAAATTTAATATCTAAAATTATCGAAGGGTGTTCGACTCGACCGATCGCTCCTCCAGGAAATGGATCGGTTTGCGATCGGTTGGGCGCTACGATTAAGCTGGTTAGTTTTTCTACGCTTTCAAAGCTCGGCGCCGAGGGCAATATTTGTTGCAGTAGTTGCCGCATTGCCCGTCGCTGCAACGCCAGGGGTGCTTCCCGCAAAATCTGGCGATTTAACTTGACGGGAAGTTGAAAATTAACCTGCGGGCTATCTGCAATTGGAGACATTGCTCGCTGTACCAACTCGCTGGCTGCAAGTTCGAGATATTCTACGTCGGCGCGGAGGAGTTCGGCTGTTTGAGCTAGGGCTTGTTGGGCTTTTGGGTTGAAATGAGTTTCCAAATAAGGCAATAATTCCGATCGAATCCGGTTGCGCGTATATTGCAAGTCTTGATTGGTGGAATCTTCCCAAATTGGTAGTTTTTGCTCTTGACAAAATTGACCTGTTTGCGATCGAGTTATTTCGAGCAAAGGACGAACTAAATAGATTTTAGATTGTAGATTTGGGATTTTCGATTGGGAATTTTCATCCTGATTTTCCAATCGAAAATCTGCCGATATTTGGGAGTTGGGATTTTCGCCAGAATTCCCCAATCTACCGATTTTAGATTGTAGATTTGGGATTTTCGATTGGGAATTTTCATCCTGATTTTCCAATCGAAAATCTGCCGATATTTGGGAGTTGGGATTTTCGCCAGAATTCCCCAATCCAAAATCTAAAATCGGCAATCTAAAATCGGCGAGGGGCCGTGTCCAGGTGAGGGCAGAAAGTCCGTCGGCGCCACTGCCGCGAATCAGGTTGTAGAGGAGTGTTTCGGCGCGATCGCTGGCTGTGTGGCCTGTAACAATGTAGGGGTAGTGGTGGGCGATCGCAATTTCGGTTAAAGCTTGATACCGCCACTGTCTGGCCGCTGCTTCTGTTTTGGGGATGTCCGAGGCTGTTTCCAAATAGTAGGAGATTCCCCAGTTTTTAGCTAATTGTTCTACATGATTGGCCGACGCTTCCGAGTCAGAACGCCAACGGTGATCGCAGTGAACAATAGCTAGGTTCCACCCCCATTTTGGCTGCAAATCTAGCAGTAATTTAATTAAACACAGAGAATCTTGTCCGCCGGATACTGCTACTAGCAATCGCTGATTTGATGGCAATATTTGTCGGTACAGCAGCGTCTTGTGAACTTGAGCGTGGAGGTGCGTCCAATTGGAAGATTCAGCCATGAGAGCAGTTTTTTGTTAAGCAAAAATCAGGAAGTTAGGATCGCGAATTAAATAACTTACAATTTTAATTGTTATTGTGGGATGGGCGTCCCGCCCGTCCACTCATGACGG